>JBILDL010000119.1:0-6801 GCA_044352635.1 Saprospiraceae bacterium
ATACTTTCCGTTTGAAAAATTTGCCAACCCCTACCAGGGGTATTATCCTTATAACTTAGATTTTGGTACAAGTAGCCTATTTCTAACATAAGACTCGTATTATTTTGTATTTTTCTATGAATACTTGCACCAGAATACAAACGGAGCCCCAGGCCATTACTTCCCCACCCTGTTTGAATTCTGCTTCCTCCTATGCCTATACCTGCATCTGCAACCCCAGAAAAACGCCAGTTTTTAGTCTCATCCCTTAAAAAATATCTAAGTTCAGATAGTAAACTAATACCATATAAACCATCCAGAGGTTTGAATTGCGTGTAGGCAATTCCTCCGCCTAGAGACCATTTTGGTGAAATAAACTTCCCCATTTTATACTCGAAGCCAGTACTTAACAGAGCGCCTCCGTTCAAATAGTACCCATAACCCAACGAAAACTGACCTAACATATAACCTTTATTCTCTAAGGATGGAGAAAGACCAAGGTCCTGACTCTTTAAAGAATAAATCAAAACAGTTAAAAAAAAGACTTGTAAAAGAAATCCTCTTTTAATCATTGGTTTTAGATTTTATGTTACTTAGAAGTTCCCATTTAGCAGGATTTTTGTAGCTAAATTGCCAAATACCTTCTTCGCCAGTAATAATGGCTACTTTATCTTCTTCCAGTACAATGATATCCACTGCGGAGAATGATTTATCCTGATAAATTAAATTTTTATCGAGCGCATTTAAATCTTTGGTATCGTATAATTTGATTCCTCTGTCGTCTTCACAAATAAATAGAAGCCCCTCGTTTATGGACAAACCTATTGGATGATACAAAGGATAACTTTTGATGAGTTTAGGATTTCTTACATCAGAAATATTAATAACATCTAATTGATTAAGAAAACCTTCACACTCAGTGCCACCTCTGAGGGTAACAAAGGCCGTTTTTCCATCACTAACCACAGGATCACAAGCTCTCCAATGCTCAAAAGTTGATAAAAGCTGTGGTTTTTCCGGATTATCTATACCATAAATATACATACCGTTCTGAGAACCGATAAGTAATAAACCTTCGAAAGGATAAATAGTCTCTATATTCCAGCCAACATTTTGAGTACTCACAAGTTTAGTAACACCATTATCTTCCAATTTAAATGCCGTAAGATTGCTTGTGCTAACGGTATAAAGTAGTCCTTGATTCATGGTAAAACGAGCCGTTGAACCTCCGATACCAACCGTACCTGAAGGTGTTTTGAGACCAGATGTCAAGCTATTATTATCTCTGGTCCATATTACACCGCCTTCAAAAAAAGTATTTCCGGAATTTTCAGAGCAAGGAAATGTTTCAGTTACACCGGCCGCTTTATAAGCTACCAATAAACCAAGCTTTTCATCTTTACCATAACTTGGAAAAGCATTTTCCAGTCTGTAAATTTCCTTGACATCCAAGGGATTTTTTAAATCGAGGACAACCAAATCGACGTAACTATCAGCATATAGTAAACCATTTCTAACGGCAAGATCTGAATTTCCTGGTATTTTAAGAAACGAGATAAATTTGGGTGTTGAAGGAACCTTATTATCAACTACATGGATACCGAGGTCTGGTTCATTGATTAATAAGTAGTCTCTGTAAACATAAATTTTACCTGTTGTGACCAACTCTTTTGAAACAGATGCCGCTACTTTTTGCCTGAGAACCTCCGGTTTTACGTAAACGGGATCAAAACGTTGATAGGTATATACATTTTCACAAGAATCCTTTAAACAAGAGTTTAAGGAAAACAACAAGGAAAAAACAGTTAAAACAAAAATCGCATTTTTCATATTTTGAGTCTTTAACGCTATATTAAACGAATATCTTTTCTAATAACGTCAAATAAAAAAAATGCGTTGGCTGAATATCCAAAAAAATTAAAATCTTTTTGAATATTTTGGAAAAGAGATAATAGAAAAGGGATAATTACCACCAAGATTTACTCCATAATTTGAAAGTTCTTTTTCTGATAACGAATTAAATGCTACGAGTTTATCAGCTGGAACCTCATTCAATTGAGGAAGCCAATATTTTACGTATAGCCCGTTTTGATCATATTTTGACGATTGGGTCTGAATATTAAAAGAACGATCTTCTCTTGGGTCGCTACCCACTCCTGCCACGTAATTCCAGTTTCCGTAATTACTGCATACATCGTAATCGATGAGCAGAGATTCAAAATATTCAGCGCCTAAAAGCCAGTTAATTTTCAGGTCTTTAGCTAAGAAACTCGCAACAACTTGCCTTCCTCGATTTGACATAAAGCCTGTATTGTTAAGTTCTTTCATATTTGCATCTATGAAGGGAACGCCAGTTTTACCTTCAGCCCATTTATTAAAAATGTCAAGATTTGTCTTAAAATTGTGATTTTCCAAATCTCTGGTACCCCCTATCTGGAATATTTTACTTTTGTACTTTTTCCCCATTAATCTAAAGAAATCACGCCAGAGTAACTCAAAAATCAACCAATAAGTACTTTCATTGGCCATTCTTTCCTTTTCAAATCTTCTGATTTCATGATATATCATTTTAGGCGATAAGCAACCCATAGCTAACCAGGCAGAAAACCGGGAAGAAAAATTTCTACCTAACATTCCATTTCTGGTTTCTTTATACTTCAGAATCCCTTCTGATACCCAAAGAAAATCTTGTAATCTTTTGAGCGCACCGGTTTCCCCTCCTTCAAATCCAGATTTATCCATATTATCTACATCGACAAATCCTAATGCTTCCATAGTAGGTATTTCACCTGAGTTTATCGGCACAGAAATAGGCTGAAACTGTTTTGTAGGCGTTGGAAAAGGATCTCTTACTGGAATAACTCTTTCGACTTCCTTTCTAAATTGTGAAAAAATATCAGGTGTGTGCGTAACGGGAAATGGTAAGTCTGCAGTATAATACAGCATTTTCCCTCTGAAATACAATAACTCCTTACCTTCATGCCACAGCAATTTTTCCAGATTGTCCTGAATTTTTACCTCTTCCTCCGTTCTCTCCCTGTTGCAATAAATAGCCGAAGCCTTTGTCTGATTAGCAATATTTAATAAAATATTTTCTGTGTGGCCTACCCTCACAATTAAATCAGAACCAAGTTTCTTTAAGTTTGATCGCAAATCTTCAATGCTTTCCAATAAAAACTTCATTCTGAACTTACCAATTTTAGGAAATTCAAAGGACGTTTTTCCAAAAATTTGCCTTTCATCCAGAACAAAAACGGGAATTACTTCTTTAGACTGTCGTATAGCCTCAAAAAGCGCCTCATTATCATGCAGCCTTAAATCTTGTCTAAACCAAACAATTACCCTTTCCCTAAGCATAAAATTATATTAGTTAAAAATCTTTATGTTAAACAACAATCACTAAGGTATGTTTTTAAAGATAGAAATAATTTATTCCTAATAAAATGATTTATATTGGGGACATAAACTACAACAAAATGACAAAATATCCCATCCGCTATTTATTACCTGCTCTGCTACTTTTCTTATCAGTACATTTTTTGTTAGGTCAAGAACATGCTGCTTACTTGATTTTTAACAATAAAGGTGAAAAAGTAGATTATGAACAAGTAAGGAAAAAATCTGCAGAAAATGAGGTTGTTTTTTTTGGAGAACTTCATAATAATCCAATTTCTCACTGGTTACAAGTAAAATTGACCGCTGATCTTTATGATCTCAAGGATGGCAAATTAATTTTGGGTGCTGAAATGTTTGAAACGGACGATCAATTGGTTATGGATGAATATTTGTCAGGAAAGATAAATGTTAAAAATTTTGAAGAGGAAGCAAAGCTATGGGATAACTATAGCACAGATTACAAGCCATTGGTAGAATTTGCCAAAACAAAAAAAATAGCGTTTAAGGCGACCAATGTGCCCCGACGTTATGCTAATCTGGTTTTCAGAACTGGCTTAGAAGGACTCAATGAACTTAGTGAATTAGCAAAAACTCAATTTTTACCCCCTCTACCCATTCCACTGGACTTAACATTACCAACCTATAAAAAGATGATAACTATGATGGGTAATCATGGGAGTAATACTTCCGATAATATGGTGAAAGCGCAGGCCATCAAGGACGCCACCATGGGTTACTCCATTTCTACCTCATTAAAACCAAATCACCTTTTTATTCATTTTAATGGAGCTTATCATTCAGACGAAAAGGAAGGTATTATTTGGTACTTGAATATATATAAACCTAATCTGAAAATTTTAACCATAAGTACGGTGGAACAAGACAAAATTGATGTTTTAGATCCCGAAAATTTTAATAAAGCAGATTACATTCTGGTTGTTCCAGAAAAAATGACTAAAACGTATTGATTTGGAAAAATTTACCCTTTTTATTTTATTGATTATATTCACTTCTTGTGGAAATACACAGTATCCTCAAGGTAAAATTCTTTATGAAAATTTCTGTGTGAGTTGTCACATGCCAGATGGTAAAGGATTAAAATCACTTATTCCAACCTTAGTCAAAGCTGACTACCTGCTTGAAAATCCATTAAAGACTGCCTGCATCATTCGATATGGACTAAAAGATACCATAATGGTGAATGGGAATCAATACACACAAGAAATGGCAGCCGTTCCTGTTTTATCAGACTTTGAAATAGCTAATATTATGAATTATATTCACTCATCTTGGGGTAATGACATGCCATTTATTACCTTAGCTCAAGTAAAAGAAGCATTGGACAGTTGTACTATTGAGTAATGTTCAAAAAATTATATTGAATTACAGATTTACTCGTTATTTTTGATAAATAATCTGATGTTAGATCGGAAAACATACTACTATGAAAATTAAATTTGCCATTAAATGGTTTTTTATTGGATTGCTTTGTAGCTACATGGCCAATATAAATGGACAATCCATATTTGGAAACCAAAATATACCTTTAATTAAGGGAGCGGACACTATTTTTGTATGTGATACTGATCTTCAGGTAAATTTACAGTCCATCCCCGCCGTTTACTACAAATGGTCTCCATCTACCTTATTCAATGATGCCACAGCGGCGAACCCAACGGTCCGCCCAATTCAATCTGGATGGGTATATTTAACTGCCTTAGTAAATGGAACGGTTTTAAAAGATTCCACTTATTTATCTATCGTTAAACCCATTTTAACTAAAGGAAATTTCAATGTCGCTCCCATTTGTGCTGGAACGCCACTATTATTACCCATTCAATCTACTGCGGGAAACCAAGGGATTTCGTGGGATAATGATATAAAGACCGATCTATTAGACAACGGAAGCGCAATCATATATCCTAATACATCAGGTATTGCCATAGTAAGCCAACGAATTGGAAATTGTACTTCAGTAGTTACCTTCAATTATTCGGTAAAAGAAACCCGGGTAAATATAATCTCTGAAAAAGACACCATAGAAATTTGTAAAGGAACTAAGCTAACTTTAAGAGCGGGAACAAATACGGGTGTAACGAGTAGTATTACCTGGCTACCTAATGACAAGTTTATTGATAATGCCAGAGGTGCTATCGTAAAAGTGGATCCGATAGTTTCAACCACCTACATAGCCACTTTTACCCAGGACGGTTGCACAGTGAAAGATTCAGTAAGAATCAGGGTAGATTCACTTCCCTCAAAATTAATTATCTCCAAAGACGAAAATAAAGAGCAATATTGTCAGGGAACAATAGTGAAATTAACTTCCCCTGTTTATAATCCAGCAGAATACCCGGATATAAAGCATAGTTGGTTTCCAACTAAAGGATTTGAATCACCTGATTCTCTTTACAACTTAGTAATTACAACTATTGATAGCATTATTTTATTTAGGGCTACTTCAAACCATGCCTGCAGAGATACCCAGCCAGCTATCATTCCGGTGATAAAACCAAAAAATCTTACCCTTACGCCAAAAGATACGACGATTTGCATTGGCGAAAAGGTTACTTTGAATTTATCTTTTGAAGGTCTCGGTGAGATAACATGGGAACCTGAAGACGTTGTATCATGTAAGGGATGTAAAAATCCTACACTATTTTTAACACAATCGAAAGAAGTAAAGGCGACAGTAAAAGAAAAGGACTGTCCAACAACCATAACGGCAAAAATAAATGTCATACCAGCACCATCTATTGGTTTTAACACTAAAACAACCATTTGCAGAGGAGAAGAGATACAACTTTTGGTGTCTAATGACCCATTGGTAACCTATACCTGGAGTTCATCCACTGATCCAACATTCTCCTCTGTAAATCCATTGATAAAGGTAAAACCTACTGTCAATACTATATACACTGTGAAGGCACAACCGGGAAGATGTGCCCCAACGTCAGCGTCAATAACGATTACCGTTATTCAACCATCTACAGTAAGTATCCCGGCGAATCTAACCATTTGTCCCGGACTTCCTGTAAATCTGGAAGCAACTGGTAATGCAGTACTGGGTGTGGATCAACAATATAAGTGGTCATATAACAATCAAAGCGTTTTAGGACCTAAACTTTCATTACAAGGACTCACTACTACCACTACATTTACAATGGATTATACCTATGGTCCAAATTGTGGGTCGGATAGAAAATCAGTAACGGTTACTGTAGCTGCCCTACCAAGACTTTCAAATTTTAAAATTGAACCCGTTGAAGCGAACACTTCCGGCGTTCCATTGGGGGAAAAAGTTACCATCCTGGCTAATCTTACGCCCTTAAATCTTCCGGGTATCACCTATACCTGGAAGGCAAATGGTAAAGATATTCCAGGTTCTACCCCTTTATTAGAACATGTACCTACGGAAAATCCGAC
>JBILDL010000120.1:0-6800 GCA_044352635.1 Saprospiraceae bacterium
GTTTAAGCCAGGCGAGATGGATGCGTACGAAGGAAATTTAAAGGATTTTCGTGTTACACATAATGTAATAACAACAGCTTATAGCGATGGTGAAATAAAAGGGAGACAAGAAGGGAGACAAGAAGGAATTTTAGATATGGCTAAAAAATTGCTTTTAAGCGGTATGGATAATGAGAAAATAAGTGAAATAACTGGATTAAGCAAACAAGAATTGGATCAATTTTAGAAACATTAGGATTTTACCAAATAATCGGTTTTCCCAAAAGATAAATTCGCATTTTCAAATGTACAATTTAAAAAATGGCAGTTAGATAAATCTGTGCAAAAAAAGGAGCAGTTGGAGAAGTTACAATGTTCAAAAACACAAGATTGGCTTAAGCTATCATTGAAACTTACATAGTCAAAATGGCAGTTTATGAAGGTAGAATATTGTAAATCTGCTTCGACCATTCTAATATTTACAAGACTACATTCAAACCAATATGTATTTTTTAAAATAGCATTGTTAAAGGTAACATCATGTAATGGTATGTTTTTGAAAATGCAAAAATCCATATTGCTCCCTGAAAAAATAGTGGAAGAGAGAATAGTTGTATTAAATTGAGAATATTGAAAGTTAGCAGAAGTAAACATAACATCACTAAAGTCATATTTATCGCATACCATATTTGTAAAATAGGTCTGATTTAACAAAACCGGTAAGTCTTTTACTTTATATAGATTCCACACTTCATGACCCTGCCAGATTAATTGAATATTTTCAATCGTAGGTTTCCAATAAAGATCGTCGTAGGTAATATTATTCAGTATTGTTTTTTCTAATCGACATGTAGATAGGAGGTACCCTGGAACAGCGGCATTTGTTAAATCGGATTCACTTAAATCAAAGGATTTAATAAAGGTCTTAGATAAATCAAAATTTGATAAATCAGCTCCTTTAAACATGTTACGTTCCAAAACTGGAACATTAGATATTCTGGTATTGAAGTCGTTTATATCTGAAAGCAAAACCTTTTTCCAATCTATCATTTAAACTGTTATTTTTAATAATCACACCTAAATATTTTCAGGCTGTTTTGGTTTTTTAAAAATATTAGTTGCTTGAGAACCAAGTGCCAATGCCATTGATTTAACGGTTGGAAGTTGAGATTTGGAATATTTGAAGAAAAATGAACTTTCATCATGCGTTGCCATAGGATCCTGCCCAGCTGCGCCAGATTTCTCTTTTACAGAATTTTTTCCAATTTGATCTAAGGCTTTAAAAACTGAAATTTTCAATGCTTCGTCGTCCCCAATTAATTCTTTCACAGCATCACAGAGACGATCGATATATTTTCCAGCCCTATATACAGCATATTGTGGGTCATGTTCAAAATGATTTAAAGAATGAAGCGTATCTCCAACATTTTCGTTCATGGATTGCAGATACATTTCCTTTGAAAGTTGGTATTTGACCGACGTAATATCTTCACCTTTTAAATTTTTCTTTCCCTTCATTTTTCCTAAAACTTTTTTAGCACCTTGTTTACCGTAAACAGTATGTAAAACAGCACCTTGAGTTGCATATACTTCATTAGCATAGGTCAAACCTCTTGAAATTTGGTTATGCATTTCCAATATCAACGTTTCAACTTCATCACCACCGTTTATACCAATTGCTTTTAATTTTGATATTTGAAGGCGTAAAATTTTCACTTGTTCAATGATTTTTTCGTATTGCTTATTAGAAACCTGCATTTCTAAAGCCGCTGCTCCATGATGGTCTTCCCCATCTTGTTGAAATGCACTTTTCTTCTGTTTTTCTATTTTTTGAGATGTAGCTTTTGTGGTTTCTTCCTGAGCTGCATTTTCTGCATCTTCGATGGCTTGTTCAACGGTTATTTTAAAGGTGTTATATTCCAACTCTGCATCCATGAATTTTCGTTGCATATTTATGCTTTCACTTTCAGGTAAATCTAAAAGGACTGAATTTTTGTAAGCAACCCAATCAGAAGGATCCATATTTCGGCGAATTTTAACCATGGACCAAACCTCATTCTGGTTATTTTTCTTTACCTTCGCTTCGGGACTTAAATCAAATTCCTCATTTGGTTTAACCAGATATTCGCCTTCCTTATCAGATGAAATTTGATTTCCTAAAAACATCCAATCGGAAGAATATACATTAATATCGAAAAAGGCACCAGGTTCCTGGTTATAAATAGCCCTAAATTCCTGGTTAATAATAGCAACACCCAGTTCGGTATTTTCACCCTCTGCAGAAAGATCAATATCTGAAGTAACGGATTCGGAACCTACTGAATCTTTGAGGCGAAAATTATCCCCATCAATATTTAAATCCTTTAACTTGTTGTTTGCTAATTTTTTCTTTTCTAAAGCGGGCTTAATTTTTTCCTTCATCACATTTAAGGAAAATTTTTGCCATACTCTTCCCCGCATATTTACCAATGCCTGCATTAAAGCAATACTATGAACATGAGGGGGAATTTGTTCCTGACCAATACCTGGCCAACTATCTGTGGTAAGTACCTCCTTGGCTTTAAACCAGTTACTTTCCAATGGTTCTTTTAATACATCAAGTAAGACATTATCATTTAAAAGACCTTCTTGTATATAAATTTGAGAAACTGCACTTGCTAAGCCTGGCAGTGTTCCATCGTATAATTCTGAAAATGAAAATTTTTGAAGTTGTTCAGCTTCAAAATCAGCCGACATTGCCTGATTCCTTTTAGAAGTTGTCTCTTCGTCAATTTTTTTCCAGCCTGGGGTTTCATCAGGAGCATACGCAGGTAATTTAGGGCTCGAAGAAGTATCAACTTCTCTTTGAACACTTGTACTATTTAATACAAATTTATTAGAAAGGGGCAAACTTTCCTCTTTTTTCAAAGAAATGGCTTTCGAACCCATGGTGTCAGCCTCTTTTTCTAACTGTTGATTATCATTTATTGAAAATTTTCCTCTCAGTTGTTTTGTAGGTTTTACTCTTCCCTGAGCTTGTTGAACAACATGCCATGCTTCGTGAGGGAGATGTTGTTCCTGGCCAGGAGCAATATGAATTTGGTTGCCCTGCGCATAAGCATGGGCATTTAATTGAGCTGGTTTTTCCGAATTATAATGAACCTTTACCGAATCCATGGATAGGCCTGATAATTGTTCAACACCCCTTTTTAAAGGATTTGGAATTCCGCTTTGGTTTGATTTTTTCTGGCTAATATTTTTGCCGTATTCCTCTGCCATCAACTGAATGGCTTCCATTTTTTGACTGCGGAGACTATTTTTCTCCGGATTTCTCCCTTTTGGCTGAGAAACGCTGGTTATATCTTGAGGCTGTCCATTCTGTTCTCTATTTAAAGAACCGGGATTATTAACCCTATGTGATTTTGCAAAATATCCAGTCACTTAAGGGAGGTTAATGGGTCAATAATATTATTTAATAATATTATAAATATAGGAATAATAATCTGAAAAAGTTTTTTAATTACCATTTACACCGCCTGCCATCTTTTTGTCATAGTAATGGCATAATCCATAAAGTTTTGGGCACTATCAGCATATACTTTATTTTCTGACTGTAAGGATTCCTTATTAATATTTAAGTGCGTTTCATGCGATTCCCATAATTTAGGGCAAACAACACTTTGATTATTTGTGAAACTTATAATTTTGTTAAAAATCATCATTTGTTCCAATGCCGATTGTCTGCCACCTCTACCCGTAGAAACTCCAACAAAGGCAAATACTTTATTATTGAATAGATAAGCGTGATTTTTAGTGCCTAACTGGTGCGCCAGATTTATCAACTCTGCATTGGTTGACCAATTATATTCTGGCGCGGTAATGATAACTAATGCAGCATTATGCCATTTTTCTATGAGGTTTTTTTGGAAATCTGACAAATTTTCAGGGTCTATACTACCTCGTCCTACGTTCGGGATTTGTTCTTCTGCTAAGTCAACCACAGAAAAATCTATATCTGAAGAATGGCTATTTTGTTTGGTTAGATAGTTGGCAACCAGCAATGAATTGCTGTTTTTCCTGGAAGATCCTGATAAAATCAATATTTGCATGAACTCATTTTGGTTTTCTTAACAGTAATGCCGTAGATTTGGTTCTTTAAATTGAATTTTACTTTTGAACAAAGTTTTTGTTATGCTGCGAAGTTTTGAAGAAATAAAGGAGGCCTTGCACTCGGGCGAGTTAACACTACCTCAATTGGTCGAAAACTATCTCGAACAAATTGAAAAAAATAAACAGCTAAATATGTATGTTGAAGTTTGGGCAGAGGAATCACTGACCCGGGCTAAGGAACTTCAAGCGGCTTTTGATACAGATAAAACGAGCGTTGGTTCACTTTTCGGTATGGTGGTCTCCATAAAAGACGTTATATGTTATAAAGATCATACGGTTACCGCTGGGTCAAAAATTCTTAGTGGGTTCAAATCTTTATACTCATCTACGGCAGTTGACAGATTGTTGGTTGAGGACGCGATACTCATTGGCAGCACAAATTGCGATGAATTTGCCATGGGTTCGACCAATGAAACTTCTTATTACGGTGTCGTTAGAAATGCGGTTAATACAAATTTAGTGCCTGGTGGATCGTCAGGTGGCGCGGCTGTTTCTGTACAAACGGACACATGTTTAGTTGCATTGGGATCTGACACGGGTGGGTCTGTCCGCCAACCTGCTGCATTTTGTGGTATAAATGGCTTTAAGCCAACGTATGGTAGAATTTCCCGACATGGTTTGCTGGCTTATGGATCGTCGTTTGACCAAATTGGTATTTTCGCTCATAATATAAAGGATATTGCAAGGACACTTTCTATTATTGCCGGTCCCGACGAATATGATAGTACGGCGTTGACATCAATACCTGAAAAGTATGAAAACCATCTGACTGCACCCAAAAAGGCTAAAATAGCATACTTTAAAGCCGCCTTGGAACATCCCAGTTTAGACAAAACGGTTCGGGAAAGGTGTGAAAGTATGATTGAAAATTTAAAAAGTAAAGGTCATTCCGTCGAAGGCGTTGACTTTGAATATTTAGATTTTATGATTCCTGCGTATTATGTTTTGACAACGGCGGAAGCTTCTTCGAATTTATCGAGATATGATGGCATTCGATTCGGGTATAGAAGTCCCAATGCCACTAATTTAGAGGAAACCTATAAATTATCAAGAACTGAAGGCTTTGGCAGAGAGGTTAAACGCCGTATATTATTGGGAACATTTGTTTTAAGTTCGGGGTATTATGACGCTTTTTATGGTAAAGCTCAGCGAGTTAGAAGGTTAATTATTGAAAAGACGGAGGAGATTTTTAATCAGTTTGATTTTATTTTAATGCCCACCGCACCTGGGCCTGCATGGCCTATTGGAGAAAGTCTGGATGATCCCATTGCTATGTATTTGGCCGATATTTTCACTGTTCATGCAAATTTAACGGGTATTCCCGCTATTTCTATCCCTGTTCATCCTACAGACGAGGGTTTACCGCTGGGTATTCAGTTTTTTGCAAACAAGGAAAGGGAATCATCTTTACTTGGTTTTGTTGACTCTCTATAAATTAGTTTATATAGGTGTTTAAGATTCTTAGCCGTTCTTTATAAATATACTTTGGTGTCATATCCAGCAAAGAATGGTATTTATTTTTAGCATTTTCTCGCAGGGTTGCCTCATGAGGAAACAACATAACCCATTCAAAAAATCTTTCTGCTTCTTGTTCTTGGGTGCACGGCATATTTTCCATTTGAACGAGAATTTCAGCAGCTTGGATTTTTTCTCCGTTTGCCCGGGTATATTTTGCTTCCAATAGTCTAACATCGAACTTGAAAGCGTCGTTGGATAATTCGTTTGCAAGGTCGGAAGCCTCTGTTAATAGCGCTTTAACTTTGCCATATTGCCCGTCAACCAATAAGACGATAGCCAGTTCAAAGAGACTATAACCTAATACCAGTTTATTATTTATTCTTCTCGTTAGCGTTATTGCCCGCTCGTAAAAATGTATAGAACGCTCGTATTCATTTTTGAAATAATAAACATCACCCAAGGTATTTAGCGCTTTTGCCATTCCTTTTTGGAAACCCAGCATTTCGCTAATAGTTAACGCTTTTTGTAAGTGATTTATAGCTTCCATAAACTCACCTTTAAGATTAAGTAACTGACCAATAAGGCATAATACAATAGAGGTGCCTTGTTTGTCGTCTAGTTCCTTGCATAAAGCCAGGTCTTTTTCATATTGCGCCATCGCACGGTCAAAATCTCCTTCTTTTTCATAAATCAGGCCAACATTTCCGAGGGCAATAGCTTGTAAATGCTTGTTACCCGTTTGGTTTGCCAGTTCAATCCCTTCATTAAAATTTATTTTTGCCGCTTCGATTTCATCTTTATCGAGGTGCACCAGGCCTTTATAAATATAAATGGTTGCCAAACCAAGTTTATCGTTGTCCTCAATGCAATGCATTAATTGTTTGTTTAAAGTCTCTAACGCAAGATCATTTTTACCTAAATTCATCTGCGTGAGGGCAATTTTTGCATAAACCTGCGTGGTTGGATAATTTCTATCCCTCGGAGAGGCGAGCTTCAAACTTTCGGTAAAGTGATAATTTGCCTCGTCATATTTTCCCATTCTAAAATAAACATTGCCCAAAAAGGCTAAGGTTGGTGCGACAAGGGAAGGGAAATTATTTTTTTGCGCGTATGCAAGGGCCTTTTTTTGAGAAATCATGGCTGCCGAATAATCCCCTTTGAAAAGTTGCGTCCGACCTATATTATTAAATAGAATGGGGATTAATTCTCCGGAA
>JBILDL010000121.1:0-6733 GCA_044352635.1 Saprospiraceae bacterium
CATTTAAAGCCATAAAAACAGGGTGAGAACTTACTTTTGAAAGGATTTCTGAAATTTTATCCTTTCTTGCGTCGCCCATAGGGTATTTTGTTCCAGGGCAACAAGGATTTATTTTCCAAAGTTGAATACTGATTTCCTGAGTAACATCGTCATAACCTCCTAAAAAGTTTCTCGCTCCTGAATGAATGGCGCAAAAATTATGAGCAGGATTTTGTGTCCAGGTATTCGTTTCTAAAGCTCTTCCCCTAGCCCAGTTCCCTCCAAGCCAAAGGTCCTCCGTTGCTCCCCAATATCCCCAGCTTATGATGTCTTCTTGTAGGAAATAACTGGTATTGTCATCATTGTCACAAGGTATATTCTTCTTTTGAAAGATGGATCTAATTTTTGATAAATGATTGTTTTTGTGGGTATGGTACCTGTCAATACTGGCAATATCAAAGCGGCAAACTCCGAGCGATAATAATTGATCTAATATTTTATCCGTTAGTAAATCGCCATTGGTTTGCAACATAACACGGGTTGTGTCACCGTATTTTTCCTGAATCGCCTTTAATATTTCATAAAGAAGATGTTTTTCAGCAAGGGGTTCACCCCCAGATAAAATCAATCTATCTATTTTGTCAGGCAAATGCCGGACTATTTTTAGAGAATCTTCCAAACTCATTCTTTCCCCTCGTGGTCCCGAAAGATTGTAACAATGACTACAAGTATCATTGCATAACTGGGTAAAAACCCAATAAACAGAGGGAATATGGTTAAAATCTTGCATTATCGGCAAATAAAGTTGAATTTTTTAGGAAGTAACAGCATAACCTATTTTTTTGAATTTAGGGTATAAACCATATTTTCCTTTAGCAATTCAGATAAATTATTCGACAAAATTTCAATCTTATTCATTTCACTTTTAGGAAAGAATATGTCGGTCATAACGGTTAATCCCTCGTCGGTAAATAATTCAACACTTGTCTTATCGACAACCAGATGAAGATTTAGCAAATTACCTTTCGACAAACAAGGAGTCGTATGTTTGGCTGCAAATAAAGGATTGAATTCAGAGATGCCTGCTTTTCGTCGATCTATAAAATAGTTATTTCCTGCGGGATCATAACCAATGATTAGAGAATCGCTGGAAGTGCTTGTAATTAAAATTTGAAAAGGTTCCTTGCATTTTGACCTGTCGAAAGTAATGACGGCCTCACAAATCGCTGGTGATTGATTGAGCAGCAAGCATTTATTTCCAGTCATTTTATCTTTGGAAATACTGATTTTATCTTTTCTATAAGCTGAAAATTCTTTAACCACCGTGCTTTTCAATTTCCATTCAGCAGGGGCAGTTTTCACTAAGGTAACTTCCCTGGGTAAAGTCATGGCACTACGCCAGCGCTGCGTTGGAACTTGTTGCGCATATTGCCAGTTGCTCATCCAGCCGAGCATTAGTTTTCTGCCATCTTGAGCAGGGATATCGGACCAGGAAACCATGGCATAATTATCGGTGCCTGCATCGAGCCAGTACTGTTTATTATCCGATTGACTATTGGTGAATTGATGACCGTCGAAATCTCCGACGAAATAACTTGTTCCTGTGCCTCCATTTGGAGCCCCCGATTGCATGCTAACCACTAAAACCCATTTGGTTTCATTGGTGCCACTTACTTTTATAGGAAAAAGATCGGGACATTCCCAAAGTCTTTTCTCATCTTTCAGGCCATATTCAGATTCAAATTTCCAGGACTTTAAGTCAGAGGAAGCGTAAAACATGGCTTTATCTTTAACGGCAAGCACCATAATCCATTTTTTTGATGCTGGGTTCCAGATAACTTTTGGGTCTCTAAAATCTCTATAGGTGGTATTTGGAATGACAGGATTAGCCGCATATTTTTCCCAGGTTCGTCCATTGTCTATGGAGTAAGCGATGCCCTGGGTTTGAAAATCATTGGTTCCCAATCGTTCTTTTTCAGCATTATGATAGGTGAAAATGGCCACCATGGGCGGATTTTCCTTAGTGCCGAAGCCACTGGTATTTTCCCAGTCAATGACCGCACTTCCTGAAAAGATATAGCCCAGCGAATCGGGGTAAAGTGCAATGGGCAAATGTTCCCATTGAATTAAATCTTTACTCACCGCGTGTCCCCAGTGCATGGGGCCCCAAACATTTGCCTTTGGGTAGAATTGGTAGAACAGATGATATTCACCTTTGTAATACACCATGCCATTGGGGTCATTCATCCACATCGAATCGGGAGTAAAATGAAATTCAGGCCTGTATTTTTCGTCAACCCCGTCCCTATTATGGTTAACAGGGAGCGCTGCATTCACACCCACAAGGTAAATGGCTAAAAACTGCAATATGTAATATACTCCCATGTCAATATAGATATGTCACCCCTCCTGGGTAATAAATTATAATTACATCATCCCACCGGGATGATACGATTCGTAAGCATACCGCAGCCCCATAGGGGTAAAATCTTCATCGCTGTATCCCTTCGGGATATCCCTCTCCTATAAAAGTATCACTTCATGAATTTCCCAAGTAGTCCCATGGCATCATCCATCACGGAGCCGTCTTTATCAGCATCAAGCATATCCAGTAAACCACCCATTCCGGATTCTTTAGCTTTTTCCTGCGCTTTCCCTTTTTGATCGTTCAATAGAGAACTCATACCAGCTAAATCCAGGCCACCTTCCGCTTTTGTTTTTGAAAGGGTTTGCATAATTATTGGAGCAATCATGCTTAATAAACCACCGGCTTGTGCTGGATTAATCCCTGACGATTTGCTCAACTCACTTACCACTTTATCCGATTTTCCACCTAAAATACTGGAAACCAAACTAGTTACGTCGCCACTGTTCGGGCCTCCTTTAGCTACTAAGGCCATTATATCGTCCATGACGGAACCATCTTTGTTTTGATCTAAAAGGGATAAAAATCCCAGGTCATTTTTACTACTTGCCGAGGAAGACTTTGTGGCCAGTTCTGTCATTAAACTGGGCAGCGCGCCACCGACAGCCTTCTCAGCCTGAACAGGTGAAACGCCTAATTTTTCAGCTATTTCGGTAATGCCACCATTCTGTAGCTGGGACATAATCATCTTAAACATTTCCATTGGGTAATTATTTTTAGGGAGATTTTAAATAATATGAATCCCAATATACACGAAATGTCTGCATTTTTAAAGAAAATGTCTGATTATATTATTTGTTTTCCAATATCCTTCTCAAGTAGTTCAGTTGCCCTGTGTGGCGGGTTTTCCTAAAGATCCAAACTTAATAGTAAAGTTTTTACCTTGATACATAATCTTATCATCTAACTATGGTTTGAACGGCTGCTTATATTTTGGAAAAGGTGAAATTATTCTTTATTTTGCGGTCGTTTCCTCAGACAATCATGATGAAGAGGTCAGTTTCAAGGTATAAAAATGCGTAAAAAAGTTTTAATCATAACTTATTATTGGCCTCCTTCAGGAGGAATAGGCGTTTTAAGATGCTTAAAATTTGCAAAATATCTGACGAGTTTTGGTTGGGAACCCGTTATTTTTACTGCTGAAAATGCTCATTACCCTTCCTTTGATTATACCAATATGAGTGATATTCCTTCCGATTTGACCGTATTGACTTGCCCAATAATTGAGCCTTATAGCATATATAAAATGTTGACGTTCCAGTCTCCTAAGGCCAATGTGAATAATGTATTCAACGTTAATCCTTCCAAGCTTAACTGGATGCATCATTTTGCTGTTTGGGTAAGAAGTAATTTCTTTATACCGGATGCCAGAGCACTTTGGATTAAACCTGCCTACAAATATTTGTCCCATTGGTTGGATAACAACAAGGTAGATGCTATTATTAGTAATGGGCCTCCACACAGTAATACCCGAATAGCTACTTTACTAAAGAAAAAATATAATATTCCCTGGTTAGCCGATTTTCAGGATCCATGGACGCAAGTCGATTATTATCAATTACTTAATTTAACTCCCTGGGCAAATAGTTATCATCATAAACTGGAACAGGAAGCCTTTTTGTTTGCTGATAAGTTAACTATTGTAAGTAAAGCCTGGGCTAAAAGCCTGGAAGAAATTGGGGCAAAAAATGTAGATGTGCTCTATTGGGGTTTCGATCCTGCTGATTATGTAGACCTGGATAAAAAATTGGATAATAAATTTACTCTTACTTATTTTGGCATCATGGGTTTCGATAGAAATCCAGTGAACCTTTTTAAGGCAATAGCCGCATTATGCCAGGAATCTGCTTCTTTTCGAAACGATTTCTGCCTGCAGTTAATCGGACAGATCGATTTTAGTATTTGGGAGGAAATAAATAAGGCAGAAATAGGAAAATTAGTGCATTACCTGGGTTCATTTACCAGGGAAGAAACTCTTCAAAAGGCGCAGGGTAGCCGTGCTCTACTTTTACTGTTAAATCGTCAACCCAATGCTGAGGGACGGATTCCCGGGAAATCATTTGAGTATATGGCACTAAGGAGACCCATATTATTCGTCGGTGACACAAATGCTGAAATTGCAGGAATTATTGATTCCGTCGCAGGTAATCAAATATGTGATTACGAAGACTATGAAAAAATAAAGCAATCGCTTTCAATTCTTTACGATAACTATAAAAATAATCAAGACAGTGAAATGTCTCTATCATTTTCTGATGAATGGTCGGTAGTAAGTCAAACTAAAAAATTAGCTGGCTTACTTTCAGAAATGACGGTTTGAGGTTATTTCTTCTTCTTTTTTTCTTCCAATGGCTTTTTCCCCTCTTTTACCTCAGTCATATCCACTTCAGCCATTGACTTCTTTATGCTTGTGAAGACAACAAATCCTAGCATGACTAAACTTAAAAAGGAGAATACAAAGGATATTTGCCTACCTATATATACACTTTTTGGTCGGAAAATAAATTGAATTTCACTATACCCTGCGGGTAGGCGCAAGGCTCTTAAAGCGTAATTCACTCTAATGGGTTCCACTTTTTTATCGTTAATGAAAACGTCCCAGCCCAAATCAGGTCCATACCATATTTCAGGGAATACCGCCAATTCTTCTCTTTGGAGAACTGCTTCGTAGTTCAATTCAACGGACGAGTATGAACTCAGGGCAATTTTACCTTCCCCCGTTGGATTTAAACCCTCCAGATTTGATGAAAATTCCTTATGAACAATAGCCTCTTCTTTTGGGTCAAAAGCGTACAAGGCACCAATCTCTTCTTCCGGAGAATTTACCCACTTTATTTTATTTACCAGCCATACGGTTCCTAATGCACCATTATTTACGGATGGTCTAATTTGACCATCTGCCCCTTTTTCAATTAAATATCTCGTATTTAACATGTTATAAACAGCAGGATTCCCATTGGCAATATGATAATTTATCAGGTCTTCATAACGTCTTAACTTAGCAGCAGAATAACCTCCAATAATATTAAATTCTTTTGCTGCATTTCCATTGATAAAGGGGTTGCCTGAAGATAAATCCATTACCCTGTAGCGGTGTGACTTATCTTGCTTTATTAGTCTGGCTACATTATCATAATTTACAGGTGTATTGGCCTGTTCTACCCCAGCTTGAGGAAGTTGAACCATCAAATGTAGAAAAGGCATTCCATTTAATGTCGAAATGGAAACACATAGCATTAAACTGTAAAATATACCTTTTATCATCTCCTCTTGATTTATTGAACCGAAAATTAGGCATTTTATTAGGAAATAAAAATTTTTGGATTGATATAAAGTTTAATTTTAAAACAATTTGGGCTAATTTGCTATTCTACTCGAAATTCTACTATGAAATATATCTTATCGTTGTGGATTTTATTGAATTTCACTCTTTTGTCAGCACAAAATTTTGATTTACCTACTTTAGAATGGGGACCTCTTCTTCAACAACCTATTGAAGCTAAAATGGCAGGCATAATTGCTGACGACGATCATTTTTATGCCTGGAGGTATGGCAAATATGCCAGAAAAGGGGATGAAATGTATCTTGAAAAATATAATGAAGACGGTTCACTGAGTTTGTACAGAAAGTTGAAAATGAATCCTGGCGAGGCTTTTAGAAAATTTTTTTCATGGAAAGGGGGAAAAGTGGCCCTCGTTGAAGGTAAAGAATATGTTAGATTAATCGCTGTAAATGAGGAATCACTGGCACCAGGTTCCGAAATACTCTATGTTAAAAAGGAAAAGGATCAATATTGGCAAAATGTGGAGGTAGACGCGACACAGGGAAGATTACTTATTTTATTGAGAGAAAGAAAGGGCTGGCAGCAAAGAGTGCGACTACGCCTCATTGTTTTAGACCAGAATATGGAGGTTTGTTGGGATGAGGATACCCAGTTGCCTTACGTTTATGCCGAATATTATCCGGAAAAAGTACTCCTCTCTTCTGAAGGGGATGTGTTTATTACCGGTTACACTCAATTTGCTTACGAACGTACCGTGGATAAGGGGAAACCAAATTTTCAATTTATTATCCTTTCTTTTACTGGCTTTGGGAAAATTCAAACAGAGTTTCAAATTGGGTTGAGACGTAAAATTGTAACCGATTTTCAGGTTAATCTGAACGATGAAGGTAAATTGGTTGGCATAGGTTTTTATAGCGAAAATAAGGAAGCGGCCGCCGGAGGGGTCTTCCTAACCACTATTGATCCTTATAAACAGACAGCCTCGGGGGGTAAATTGCATGCTTTTGCCAAAGCGTACGATATGGGCAGGGTTCGTGTCGGTCAG
>JBILDL010000122.1:0-6731 GCA_044352635.1 Saprospiraceae bacterium
GAAAGCCTCATTTTGATTGGTCGTCACATAGGTATCGCCTATAAAATCGGGTGAAAGATGATACCCTTCAGGATGGGTGACGACTAAATCGACGTTTGCGCGTCTCATCCATTCCACAAAAGAATTGGGAACAGCCTGCGGCAAGGCGCGGGGATGAGGTGCCCAGGAAAGGACTACCTTAGGCCTGTCCTTTTGTTTAAATTCCTCTATTGTTAGCAAATCGGCGAACGATTGAAGAGGATGACGGGTAGCTGATTCCAAACTAACTACAGGAACCGATGCATATTTTACAAAGGCAGAAATCACTTCCTCCTGATAATCTTTATCGCGTTGAACTAAGGAAGGAAAACTGCGAATGCCAATAATAGATGCGTATTGACTGACGACAGCAGCG
The DNA here is from genome assembly GCA_044352635.1 of Saprospiraceae bacterium. GTDB lineage: Bacteria > Bacteroidota > Bacteroidia > Chitinophagales > Saprospiraceae > BJGN01. The sequence continues at coordinate 395 of JBILDL010000122.1, forward strand.
GCCTCTTTTACATGTTCTGCACTATTTCCGTCCATAATAGCACCTTCCTCGAACTCAATTTTCCATCCATTGTCGGCATTCATGCTAATCACCTGCATGCCAAGATTCAGACCCGCCTTTTCTGTACTAAGGCGAGTTCTCAAACTGGGATTAAAAAAAAGGAGTACCAGTGTTTTATTGACTCCGAACTGTCTATAGTTTTCAGGTGATCCCTTTATATCTTTTGCCAGAGCCAATAATCGATTAATTTCGTTTACCTCTGGTGCGGCTATAAATGACTTCATACGGGAACAGATTGAGGGGCAGAATACAGAACAGATTTAAATCCGTCTAATAATTGATCTATTTCATTCTCGCCAACAGACAAAGAAGGAAGAAGTCGTATGGTATTCGGATCAGAGGAGGAACCTGTAAAAATATGATTTTCCATCAGTAATTTCTTTCTAAGCGCGGCGGTATTATAATCGAATTCGATACCGATCATGAGACCCTCACCACGTACCTCAACAACACCGGGCAGGGCACTATTTTTTAATTCATTGATCAAGAACTGGCCGGAAACTGCGGCATTTTCCATCAATTGTTCATCACGAATAACTTCCAGAACGGCAATCCCAGCGGCGCAAGCCAGGTGACTTCCACCAAAGGTAGTGCCTAAAAGGCCATGTTTTGCTTTAAAACGGGGGTGTAACAATATACCTCCTATAGGAAAACCATTTCCCATCCCTTTTGCCATACTAATTATATCGGGTTGAATACCCGATTTTTGGAAAGCGAAGAATGAACCACTTCTACCATAGCCCGATTGTATTTCATCGAGGATCAGTATAGTATTTGAAGCTTGGCAAAGCGATGATATTTTTTGTAGGAAGGCGACCTCAGGAATATGAATACCGCCAATTCCTTGAATGCCCTCGATGATAACGGCAGCGATATCATTATCTAAAAAGGCATTATCGAGCGTATCAAAATCATTTAACGGCAGATAAACCACCTCAAAAGTACTATTTATAGGTGCCTGGATACCTTTACTGTCTGTTACATTAACAGCAGCCGACGTCCTGCCATGGAAAGCCTTTTTAAAAGCGATGATTTTTTTTCTTCCATTTTCGAAAGAGGCCATTTTCAGGGCATTCTCATTCGCCTCGGCGCCAGAATTACAAAGGAACAACTGATAATCGTTGCATCCACTTATTTCTCCTAATAAATCAGCCAATTCATTTTGCAAAGGATTGAGGATAGAATTAGAATAAAAAGCTATGGCATTGAGCTGTTCTGTAATTTTCGAGATATAATGCGGATGAGAATGGCCGATAGAAATGACGGCATGACCGCCATAAAAATCGAGATATTTGGTTCCTTTTTCATCCCAAACATAAGATCCAAGACCTTTTACCGGGCAAATATCATAGAGAGGATAAACATCGAATAATTTCATATCAAAAAATTAAAGGATTTAAAAGGCGGTAGATTTAAGGTTCAGGCCTTCATTTTCAGGGTAACCGAACATAAGATTCATATTTTGCACTGCCTGACCGGAAGCACCTTTGAGTAAATTATCAAGAACGGAGATAATATGAACACATTTACCTTGTTTTTTTACCTGGACAACACAATTATTGGTGTTAACGACCATTTTCAGGTGAGGATTTAGGTCCGTAACCTTTGTAAAGGAGTGATTTTTATAATAAGTGGAAAACAGATCATCCAAATCTTCTTGTGATACATCCGATTCAAAATAAATAGAGGCGAGTATACCTCTGGTAAAATCACCTCTCATAGGAATAAAATGAAGATCCTGATTAAAATCGGGTTGTAATTGCTTGAGGCTTCTTACTATTTCTGGAATATGTTGATGATCGAAGGCTTTATAAACAGAAATATTTGAAGAACGCCAACTAAAATGAGTGGTATCACTTAGCGCCTGACCAGCACCAGTAGAGCCAGTAATGGCATGAATATGTATGGAATTATTCAGGAGTTGATTTTCAGCAAAAGGCAATAAAGCGAGTTGAATAGCCGAGGCAAAGCAACCGGGATTAGCGATTCTATCTGCCTTTTTAATAGGTTCATGATTCAGCTCGGGCAAACCATAAATAAAAGACTCATCCAATCTGAAATCATTTCCCAGATCGATACATTTTACGCCACTGGGGATAACATTTTCCTGCATGAAAATGGACGATTTGCCATGCCCCATACATAAGAAAATGACATCAGCCAATAACGGGGGATTGGCCAAAAAGTATAGATCTTTCAGTTGAAAGAGATCATCATGGACTGCGGCGACCGATTTACCCGCCTGGGAATTACTTTGAACGAACGCAATATTTACCTTTGGGTGAAAAGAAAGCAATCGCAAGAGTTCACCACCTGTATATCCTCCCCCACCTATAATTCCAACGTTAATCATAGTTTAAGAAGGCTTTTGTTGTTTTGAGAGCACCTCGAAAAAAATTCTTGATTGATTTCCGGCAATTTTGGTAAAGCCCTTTACATCTTCGCCGGACCAACCTTTATTCATTTCTCCATAGTGTCCAAACTCAGGGTTCATCAGATCAAAATCGGAATGAATGCCTTCGAGAACGAAGCGATAAGGGTAAAGAGTAAGGGTTACGGTACCGGAAACATGAGACTGCGTATCTTCGAGAAAGTTTTCAATATTTCTCATTACTGGATCTAAGAACTGACCTTCATGAAGGAGCATACCGTACCAATTTGCCAATTGTTCCTTCCAATATTGCTGCCATTTGGTGAGGGTATGTTTTTCCAGCAGGTGATGACTTTTCAAAATGATAAGCGGAGCGGCGGCTTCAAAGCCAACGCGACCTTTTATACCAATGATGGTATCACCGACATGAATATCCCTTCCGATAGCAAAAGGTTCTGCGATGGTTTGCAGGGCATGGATAGCTTCGAGAGAAGTGTCAAAAACTTTACCATCGACGCCAACCAATTCACCTTTAGCATATTGCAAAGATACGGAAACAGGATTGGAAGCGGTTAGCGGAGAGGGATAAGCTTCCTCTGGTAATCCTTTATGAGAGGTTAGGGTTTCCACCCCACCGACACTGGTACCCCAGAGTCCTTTATTAACGGAATATTTAGCTTTTTCCCAATTCCAATTGAAACCCCAGGCTATTAATTTATCTATTTCAGTTTGCCTTGCCAATTTCATATCTCTAATAGGGGTAATGATTTCAAGATCATGACCCAAAATTTGAAAGGCAATATCAAATCGCACCTGATCATTTCCCGCTCCTGTTGAACCATGAGCGACCGCCTGAGCGTTTATTTCAGTGGCATATTTAGCTGTTTCGATGGCTTGAAACATTCTTTCAGCACTTACTGACAGCGGATAAGTATTATTTCTCAATACATTTCCAAAAATGAGATATCGAATACATTGAGTATAAAAATCCTGCTGAGCATCAACTATTTTAAACGAAGCTGCCCCCAACTGAAAAGCTCTTTCTTCTAAGCGAGATACATCTTCTGGCGTAAATCCTCCGGTATTGACTGTAATGGCATGCACCTCACAATTATTTTCTCTAGTTAGCCATGGAATACAGAAAGAAGTATCCAAACCACCACTGTAGGCTAAAACGACCTTTTTTTTACTCATTTATTTTCGACGATTAGATGTGTTAAATTGAGCGTCATTTGCTCTTCTTCCACCTTTGAGGGTGCTAACATAGCGGTACACAAGCACATTCTCCTCTCATTTCTTTCCAGAATATCATAATTTGGACAACTTTTACAACCAGCCCAAAATGCATCATCTTGAGTTAGTTCAGAGAAAGTAACGGGTTTGTAGCCCAATTCCGTATTAATTTTCATTACAGCCAGGCTCGTTGTGATACCAAAAACTTTCGCTTCAGGATATTTATCTCTGGCAAGATTGAAAACTTTACGTTTGATTTCTCTGGCAAGTCCCGATTTACGATAATCCGGATGGACTACAAGGCCTGAATTAACGACATACCGATTATGACTCCAAACCTCCACATAACAAAAACCTACCAGCACATCGCCATCAAAAGCAACCACTGCATTTCCCGCTTCCATTTTAGCGCGAATATACTCTGGTTTACGAGCTGCGATACCTGTTCCTCTTGCTTTTGCTGATTCCGCTATTAGGAGGCAAACATTTTCAGCATATTGCACATGTTCTGCCGACGACACTAAAACCTTTAAATCCATGTCAGGAGATTAAGTTTTAAAAAAAAATAGTATTAATACCTTGGTTAGGGAATGGACAGAAATACACTGCCTGGGGTGGAAGTTAATATAATACGCCCTTAAGGGCGCGGCAAGTTGCGGACGCGACATGTAAAAATAACCTGAACTTCCTTTATTTTTTTCATAACGGAGGCAAATATAATAAAGGCAAACTAAAAATTCAAGTATTAAGTTTCCATTAACAGAAATATAACAAACCTTCTGCTGAAAAACCTTAATTCTCACCCAACTTCTTCATTCTTATTCCATAAAAAACAAGGTATGCATAAGCGATGGCTGGAATAAGGAAAGAATACTTTACTCCAACACTGGGAATATCAGCAAATAAGCCTTGTAATGGTGGAATAATAGCTCCTCCTGCAATCATCATTATCAAAACAGAAGAACCAACACTTGTATAAGCGCCTAATTTTTCAATAGCCAGAGTGAAAATATTTGACCACATGATGGAATTAAAGAGACCGATGCCTAAAATAGACCAAAGAGCTATTTGACCTTGCGTATTCATGGTTACCACCAATAAAATGATATTCATGAGCGCAAATACAGAAAGTAATCGGGATGGAATACCCTTTCCAAATTGAAAAGCGACAAAATTAAGAACCATGACGGCTAAAAAGCCAAAGGAAAGCATTGGGTCAGCCCCGTAAGAAGTGGAGGCAATCCAGGAGACACCGAAAGCAATTAGTGGAAAAAGGATCATGAGGCCCAATTTATTTTTATCCCCTTGTTTTGATAAAGAAACTGCGCCCATAAATCGACCAACCATAGCGCCGCCCCAATAAAATGCGACATAGGAACCAGCGGTTTTCATCTCTAAATTGAGTAAACTATCTTGCTTAAGGTATTCAACCATAAAACTTCCCACCGCAATTTCTGAACCAACATAGCAGAAAATAGCTATAGCACCCAGATAAAGCTGCGGATATTGCCATAAACTAAAGCCATGACTATGATTGGTTTCCTCAGTCTGAATGGAAGGTAAAGAGAGTCTGCTAAAAATGAAAGCGATGATAAATAAAAGAACAGACATTACTACATAAGGTAATCTTACAGTAGAAACATCTACTTTATCGGTATTTTGCAAGATAAGTAATGCCCCTAATAATGGCGCTATAGTGTGTCCAAGGGAATTAAAACCCTGTGCTAAATTTAGACGGCTAGCCGCAGTATTTTCAGGTCCGAGTACGGCAACATAAGGATTAGCAGCCACTTGCAAAATAGTTATGCCACTTGCTAAGATGAATAATCCAAGTAGAAATACACTATATTCCTGAACTATTGAAGCTGGGTAAAAAGTAAGACAACCGAAACCCATCAGGGTAAGTCCTAAGACAATACCTCCTTTATAACCTAGTTTTTTAATTAAATAACCTGCTGGGATACTCATTAAAAAGTAAGCGCCAAAAAAGAAAAATTGAATTAATTGGGCTTGCCAGTGTTTTAAATCAAAAACTGCCTTCAAATGAGGAACTAAAATATCATTTAGGGAGGTTAAAAGACCCCAGATAAAGAATAAAACAGTTAATATGATAAATGAAAATTTGGCAGAAGAAGGCGTTGTTTGCATTGTAACGTTGTTGAAAACTAAAAATGGTTTATTGAATGGGAAAGTAAGACATTTTTTTGGAAAATAAATTAGATTTTAGAACAAAAATATTAATCTCTTGGAACATGGCATAAATCTACCTACTTTTCGCCTATCAATTTTTTATCCAAAACAAAGAATACCATGTATTTTCTCTTCAAATCATTACATATTGTCGGATTCGTTTCATGGTTTGCCGGTCTGTTTTATTTAGTTAGAATTTTTGTCTATCAGGTTGAATCCTGGGAAAAAAGCGAACCCGACAGAAGCATATTAAGTCATCAATTTGATCTGATGGCTCACAGGGTATATACTATTATTTGTAAGCCAGCCATGTATATCACCTGGACTTTTGGTTTAGGTATGCTTTGGCTAAATGGTTTAGCATGGTTATCTGCCAACAGCTGGATGTTTATCAAGTTAATTTTCCTGGTTGCTCTTACATTTTACCATTTTTGGTGTGGAGCCTTAATTCCAAAACTGGAGAAACGCACCTTAGGTATCAGC
>JBILDL010000123.1:0-6716 GCA_044352635.1 Saprospiraceae bacterium
TAAGATGTGATTTATATATAAGTTAAGAAATTATTATGTCGCAAATTGAGGAAAAAGAAGAAAAATCATTACATTTTATCGAGCAGATAATACTTGATGATTTAGCCATAGGGAAAAATAATGGGCAATTGCAAACTCGTTTTCCCCCCGAGCCAAATGGATATTTACACATAGGGCATGCCAAAGCTATTGTAGTTAATTTTGGTCTTGCTGCCCAGTACGGTGGTATTTGTAATCTTAGGTTTGATGATACAAACCCGGTCACGGAGGAGACGCTATTTGTTGACAAAATAAGAGAGGATGTCTCCTGGCTGGGTTACCAATGGGGGCAGGAATGCTATGCATCTGATTATTTCGACACATTATATGCATTTGCACATGACCTTATAGACAAAGGTTTGGCTTATGTCGATGATTCGTCGTCAGCTCAGATTGCGGAAATGAAGGGGAACCCTGCAACGCCTGGTAAAAATAGCCCATTCAGAGATAGAACCATAGCAGAGAATAAAGCTTTATTTACGGCTATGAAAGATGGTTCTTTCAAGGATGGAGAAAAAGTACTAAGGGCAAAGATTGATATGTCCTCCCCAAATATGCATTTTAGAGATCCTATTATATATCGTATTAAACATGCTCATCATCATAGAACGGCTGACAAATGGTGTATTTATCCTATGTATGACTTTGCTCATGGTCAAAGTGATGCCATAGAAAATATAACACATTCTCTCTGTAGTTTAGAATTCAGACATCACAGAGATCTCTATGATTGGTTCATTCAACAGTTAGGTATATTTCCTTCCCGTCAAATTGAATTTGCAAGAATGAATGTAGCTTACATGATTACAAGTAAGCGTAAACTGCTGAGATTGATTCAAGAGAATTTAGTTTCTGGTTGGGATGACCCGAGGATGTCAACGATTTCTGGCATGCGCAGAAGGGGCTATCCAGCCAAAGCAATTGTGGCTTTTTGTGATCGTGCCGGGGTGGCAAAAAGAGATAATTTAATATCTATTGAGTTACTTGAATTTTCTGTTAGAGAGGTTTTAAATAAAACGGCGCTAAGGGCTATGGCCGTTCTCGATCCCGTAAAAGTGATCCTAAGTAATTTTCCCGAAAATCAAGTGGATTGGTTACCTATGGAAAATAATCCGGAAGATGTGGAAGGAGGTACAAGATTGGTTCCTTTTTCAAATCAATTATATATTGAAAGAGATGATTTTTCAGAAAATCCTCCTCCAAAATATTTTAGACTGGCTCCCGGACAATTGGTGCGATTGAAAGGCGCATATATTATAAAATGTGACGAGGTTATTAAGAATAAGGAAACGGGCGAAGTCATTGAAATTGTTTGTTCTTATTTTCCGGAAAGTAAATCGGGACAAGATACATCTGGATTAAAAGTAAAAGGTACACTTCATTGGGTAGAGGCATCGCATGCGGTAACGGCTGAAATACGCGATTACGAAAGGTTGTTTACTGTGCCTGAACCCACGGCAGATGAAGACATTGATTTCTTAAGTTTTGTGAATAAGGATTCTTTAAAAATTAATGTTTCCGCTAAGGTTGAACCGTCTTTATTAGACGCAGCAGCAGGACAAACGTATCAATTTTTGAGACAAGGTTATTATTGTAAAGATAAGGATAGTAGAAGTGATTTGCCTGTATTTAACAGGACGGTAGGATTAAAAGATTCTTTTGTAACGAAATGATTTCGATATGAGTGACGTGGGTCTTGGAAGATTAATCATGGATAAGGAGTTATTCTCTCTTACCATAGAACGTCTGGCACAAACGCTGATGGAAGAATTTGAACCCTTCGAAAATGTCTGTTTTGTTGCTATTCAACCTAGAGGGGTGGTACTTGCCAAGCGTTTAGTTCAACGAATTTCTATTGAACCAGGTATGAATGCACCCGTTTTAGGTGTGTTGGATATTACTTTTTACAGAGACGATTTTAGAAGAAGAGATAAACCTTTGGAAGCAAATTACACCGATATGCCATTCCTCATAGAGGGAAAAAAGGTTATCTTGATTGATGATGTCTTGTACACAGGCAGAACAACGCAAGCTGCTTTAACGGCATTAAATCATTTTGGAAGACCTTCAGAAGTTACGCTTTTGGTCATGGTTAACCGACGGTTTAACAGACATCTTCCCATTCAAAGTACTTTCACAGGTATTCAGGTAGATGCCTTAGATAAGGCCTATGTTAGTGTAGAATGGGAAGAGGAATCAGGCGGGGATAAAATCATATTATTTGCTGATAAACAAGAAATTAAGCATTAACAATGCCAATAGATAAGGAAGCGCAGCTGTCAACAAAAAGCTTGCTTGGTATCAAGGATTTGACTAAGCAGGACTTACGGTTGATTTTTCAAACCACAGAACAATTTAAGGAAGTCCTTAACAGACCTATCAAAAAGGTACCTTCTTTAAGGGATTTGACTATTGCTAATTTGTTTTTTGAGAATTCTACAAGAACCAGAATTTCCTTTGAATTAGCTGAAAAAAGATTATCTGCTGATGTTGTAAATTTTTCGGCTGCATCATCCAGTTTAAAAAAAGGAGAAACTCTGTTAGATACCGTTAATAATATCCTTTCAATGAAGGTGGATATGGTGGTCATGAGACATCCCGCACCTGGTGCCTGTGTTTTTTTATCCAATCATATCAATGTACCCATTATTAATGCTGGTGACGGAACGCATGAACACCCCACACAAGCGTTACTCGACGCATTTTCCATTCAAGAGAAATTAGGTGATTTGGCAGGTAAAAAAATCGCTATAATCGGTGATATTTTACACTCCAGAGTCGCCTTAAGTAATATTCTTTGTCTAAAAAAATTGGGTGCTGAAGTAGAAGTTTGTGGTCCACCTACCTTGATTCCCAATTATATTTCTTCCTTAGGGGTCAGTGTAAGTTATTCGTTAGAAAATACCCTGAAATGGTGTGACGCTGCTAATATCCTTAGAATTCAATTGGAAAGACAGAGTACAAGATATTTTCCCAGCCTTAGAGAATATGCTACCTATTACGGAGTAAATAAGCAGATTTTAAGTAGAGTCAATAAGGATTTGATTATTCTCCATCCCGGTCCCATTAACCGGGGCGTTGAAATAACATCGGAAGTGGCAGATTCATCTAATGCTATTATACTGGATCAAGTGGAGAATGGGGTAGCTGTTAGAATGGCCGTTTTATATCTCCTGGCTTCAAAACCATGATAATTTTAATACCTAAATGGATTTTATTTCGTTTAATAACTTGAATCTTTATAAATAGTACACTCATGATACGTAATTCATTGTTTTTATTTCTTATTTCTTTTGCGCCATTTTTTGCCCAGGCACAAAAATCAAATGGGTATGAGATAAGCATTCAGATTAATGGTTTTAGTGAGAAGGAGATTTATATGGCCTATCATTTGGGGGAGAAACAGTATATAAAAGATACTTTGAGGCAACAATCAAATGGTTCTTTCCTATTTAAGGGGGATACACCTCTCGAATCAGGTATTTATTTGGTTGTTTTACCTCCGGACAATAATTATTTCCAGTTAATTATAGAAAAGGGGGATCAATTCTTTTCTGTGGTTACAGAGGCTAAAGATCCATCGAAAAATATACAAATAAAAGGTTCTGTGGAGAATAAGCTATTTTATGGTTACATGAATTTTCTATCAGAGAAGCGGCCACAATCAGAAGCGTTGAATAATCAATTGAAAGAGGAAAAGGATTCCAATAAAATAAAAGAAATTGAAGAAGCGATTGATAAAATTGATGAGGAGGTAGAGCAGTTTCAATCATCCTTCGTTGTGAATAATGCCAATACTTTTACAGGCGCCATAATAAAGGCTAATACCCCCATTAAATTACCTGAATTTTCAGGCACCGAAGAGGAACAGCAAAGAGAAGCATTTTACTATAACAGAGATCATTTTTTTGATAATCTGGACCTTGGGGATGCTCGTTTCTTAAGAACTCCTTTTCTTTTTGAAAGGGTGAATACTTATGTTGGAAAGCTGCAGGTTCAAGTGCCTGATTCTTTAATTAAGGCCATTGATTATGTCTTGGAAAAAACCAGAAATGCACAGGAATCATTCCGTTATTTTGCCGTTCATTATTTAAATGAATATGCCAATTCAAAATTCGTTGGGATGGATGCCGTTTATGTCCATCTGGCTGAAAAGTATTACGGCAGTGGGCAAGCTCCTTGGGTCGATTCAACGCAATTAGCTAAAATTGTTGAAAATGCCGTCGCGCTAAAACCTATTTTAATAGGTAAATTGGCTCCAAATATTAAAATGCAGCTAAGAGATGGTTCTCCCATCACTCTTCACGATGTAAAATCACCTTATACTTTACTTTATTTTTGGCGTTATGACTGTGGACATTGTAAAGAATCAATGCCCGATTTGAAGGCTTTTTATGAAGAATATAAAAATAAAGGGGTTAAAATATTTGCCGTATGTGTGAAATTTAATGACGAAATTGGAGATTGCTGGAAATATGTTGACGAAAATAAGCTCGATGGTTGGATTCATACCGTTGATCCTTATCTGAAATCGAAATTTTACTCTCTGTACAATGTAAAAACTACGCCTCAAATTTTCATTCTGGACAAGAATAAGAAAATAATCAGCAAAGGTATTGGTGCGCCTCAATTAAAAGAGGTTATGGAAAAAATCATAGAATTCGACAAAAAAGCACCAACTGAATAATTCAAATGAAAGAGCTATTTATTCTGAGACATGCGGAGGCTGTTAGTGCGAAATATAATACATCTGATTTTGACAGGCAACTTAGTAAAGATGGTGTTTTAGAAGCCAGGCAGTTGGGTAAAAGGTGTGATGAAGTGCATTTATTACCATCTGTAATTTATAGTAGCTCGGCCAGAAGAGCACTTACCACCGCTATTATTTTTGCTGAGGAAACTAATTTTCCGCAAGATAAAATAGTAGTTCTTCCAAAACTGTATGATTTGTATCCAGATCAATTAATGGACATTATCTTAGAAACCTCAACTGATTTTTCCAAAGTAATGGTCGTTGGACACAATCCCGTTCTTACTGTTTTTTTGAATATTTATACCATAGAAGGAATTGTCAATTTACCTACGGGTACTTTGGTTCAGGTAGAATATCCAAACAATGAAACCTGGCAATCAATTAAGGAGGCGAAAGGAAATATTAAGGCAATATGGAAGCCACAATGGTAAAATCACTTGTTTTATTTGTTCTGACTATCGTACTTTTAATTGGGTGTGAAAAAAAAGCTGAACCTTACGATTTTTCAGACAAGGAAATAAAAACTATTCTTGCTGATATTCATACTTCAGAGGCTGCTTTACAATCCGTTTTTGGTATTAGAAAAGATAGTTTAAGACAGGTTTATATGAATGATATTTACGTTATACATCATACTGACTCAATGAAAATCGTTCAATTATTAAATAAATTAAGGGAAGATCCAGAAAAATTAGAGATTATTTATCAACAACTATTAGAAGAAATGTCATCCATTCCTGATTAGTTTCTTTAAAATTAACATTTAATTAATATCGATAATTCATTATAAATATTTGTTAAAGTTAGTTTTACGCATGATTTACAAGAGACAATAAAATGAATATGGTTAAAATCTTAATTGTTGATGATGAACCAGATATTTTAGAATTTCTGAGGTACAATCTTGAAAAAGAACAGTTTGTCGTCTTTTCTGCCGGAGATGGAATCACGGGTTTCCAAATAGCAAAAAATGAAATCCCAGATCTCATTATTTTAGATATAATGATGCCTAAAATGGATGGCGTAGAGTTATGCAGGTTAATAAGGGCTGATGACCATCTTAAAAATACGTTGATTACCTTTTTGACGGCTCGTGAAGAAGAATACTCTCAAATTGCAGCGTTGGATGTTGGTGGTGATGATTATATCACAAAGCCTATTCGGCCAAGGGTGCTGATAAGTAGAATTAAAGCTTTATTGCGTCGTAAACATACAGGTTCAGCTGAAATGGAAGAAGAAACATGGCTTGAATTTGGAGATTTAAGGATTGATAAGGAAAAGGTGATGATTATCAAAAATGGCGAGCAAATAGATTTAGCTCGTAAAGAGCTGGAATTATTAATGCTGCTCGTGTCAAAACCAGGTAAAGTATTCTCCAGAGAAGAAATTTTTAATAAAATATGGGGAAATGATGTCATCGTAGGTAATAGAACCATTGATGTGCATATCAGAAAGTTACGAGAAAAAATTGGGGATGATTTTATTAAAACGATAAAAGGTATAGGATATAAATTTGACTTTTAATGCTTAAAAATCCAACGCCACACCAAATATCCATCAGGTCTTCTTTGCTAACCTCCCTTGGAGTTATCCTGCTTGTTTTGCTATATTTTCAATATTTTTCCATTCCTCTAAAACCTTTGTATTATCTCTATTTTGTAACCATTGTTTTTGTTATTAATTATTTTGTTTTTAAGCATTATCTCAGCGTATATGTTCAACGAAAAATAAAACTAATTTATAAAACGATTAGAGTTGAAAAATTACAGCCAGTAGAGAAAAAGAAACAAATAAATAACTTCAGAAATGTTTTGGAAGAGGTTGAAACAGAGGTAGCTGCCTGGGTTGAAGAACAGAAACAGGAAATGGAGAAGCAGAAGATTTGGGCAGAGTACAGAAGAAATTTTATGGGTGACGTGTCACA
>JBILDL010000124.1:0-6706 GCA_044352635.1 Saprospiraceae bacterium
ATCCAGAGAAACCAAAGTCAACATCAAAGTCATCATCCAAACCTTTATAAGCAATTAGATACTTTGCATTTACTGTACCACCAAACCACTCAAATGAATCGTCTAATCCATAGGTACACATTACATATTCAATTTTTGTTTCCCTACCTACAGCACCTAAAGTAAGAGAGTTCACTTCCTGATTAGGATTAACCGGTACGCCTGCATACTCAATACGCACGTACTTCAACGAACCCGAATTGTCATTATCATCCGGAGAAGTTCCGCCACCTGAGAATGCCTTGTAGCCACCTTCAAGTTCAAAAACACCCCCTGGTTGGTTATTTGAAGCTCTTCCGCAAATTACTAAACCACCCCAGTCACCTGGCTCCTTAGTACCCACAGCAGACTCAGAAGTAAATACAATAGGACTGGTAGCCGTACCTTCAGCAATAATTTTAGCACCTCTCTGAATAATCAATGTGCCTTTGGTTGCTTTTTCACCAAAGATGACAGTACCTGGCTGAATAGTCAATGTAGGCCCAGAGTTCTTTGCAGGAACATCAGTTACCGTAGGATCATTGCCCACTCTTACAAAACCTTTTAATTTGTAAATTTTATCAGCCGTCCAGGTTGTATTCGCAGTAATTACTCCTGTTACCTCAACGATAGGCTTGTTAGGGATCGCTGCAGTAGTGATAACAACAGACGCATCAGAAGAAGAAAGGCCTCCCTTATCAACTGAAGTAAATATGAACGCCACGTTATCTCCTTCTCTTGAAGTAGCAGGAATAGTATATTTAAATTCATACTTACCTGAAGTTACAATACCATCAAAAACCACATCTGGTGTTGAGGCATCTACCAAACCATTTTTCCTAATTCTGATTAAAGATAGCCCACCCGTAGCTTCCGCGCTCACTGTAGCAGTAAGTTGAGCACCTGGAGCACCACTTAGCGTGCTCACTGAAACAGATATTACAGGAGGTAATACTACTTCTTCTTTCTTGCAAGATAATACTCCGAGGGAGAAAATCGCCAATAGTGCAAGGCTTAGCCAACTACCGGACAAGAGATTTTTTAGACTGTTTTTCATAAAATTAAGCATTTAAAATTGGTTATTTTCTTAAAATATCGTAACTGAAACCTAGGCTAAACACTGCGCCAGGCTGAAATTCCTGAATAATATTATCTGTTTTTACATCGAATTTACCGTCTAAATTAGCGTCCTGAAGAAAGATATTCTTTTGATTAAGAATATCGGACACACCTAGCTTGAGTTTAAAACGATCTGAAACTCTTTTCACAACGGTAAAATCTAATATGCCACGTGGCATCTGGTAAATATCCGGATAGGAATCAAAACCTACGAAAATGATATTTTTTCCTACCACATTATACAGCGCATTGATCTGCAAGCCCTTTGCATCATCCCTATACGAAATCGTTGAGTTTACTATATAAGGAGCCTGACCTTGTAATGGTCTGTTTGAAGACTGTCCAATGGCAATAGCTCCCAAAGAAACTTCTGATTGGATAAGCGCCACATTAAAAATGAGATTGATTTTATCCAGAAAAGCTGAGTTTGTCAGTCCGATAAGTGACTTTTTCACTTCCACCTCTACCCCATAAGTAGTCGCTGACGCTGCATTTCCAAAAGTAAAAGCTTTAGCACCTTGAGACCCTGCTCCAGGAATAAATACCGTCTCTATAGGATTAATGAAATATTTGTAAAACAAGGCAAGACTGACTGTTTCAGTAGCCTTTGGATAAGTTTCAAATCTGAAGTCTGCATTGTGAATAGTAGGCGTCTCAAGGAATGGGTTACCTCTGTTAGTGAAGTTAGTGTTAAAGTCGTAAAATCCGAAAGGAGCAAGTTCTCTAAATTCCGGGCGATTCAACGTTTCGCCATAAGCTAATCTGAATAATGATTTTTCGGTAACGTTGTAACTAATATTGGCGGAAGGAAGAATTCTACTTACCGGATAATTGACATTAACCAGTTGATTCGTAAAGGTCGCAGAGTTAAGTATTTGAATGTTGTTTTCATAGCGGGCACCAACTACTGCACTTATTTTTTTTGTCACAGGTATATTTACCATCCCGTAAAATGCGAGCAACTCATTAGAGGCAGTGTAGCTATCTGAAGGATTTGACTGTTCATCGATTCTAATGCCTGATTCAAAATTAATATTTCCAGTAGAAAACAAATCCCAGATATCAAGACGACCGAGAGCATCATTAAATCCGATAACCGGACGCACATACCCAATATTTCTTGCTGCAAAAGATCTGTCCTTTTTCTCATAAAATCCACCTGCTTTTATCTCAGGAGCGAAATCAGGCAGACCCTTTATTTTTAGTATTTTAGACAGACCAAAAGAACCCGTTAACGCATTTTCAGTCATTTCAGAATAAAATCTTCCTAAAAAGTCTGAGACGGCCTGACCTGGAGGAATGTATAATTGCTCCTCCCCATTAGACACATCTATATCCTTTCTATATCTTTTGTAATCGGGTTGATCCCTGTTGGAGGTATTGTAACCAACCATCCATTCTACCTTCATGGTCTCATCCTTGAAAGAATGATTTCCCAATAATTGTCCCGAGTAAATACCTCTATATACCTGATCGTAAGATCCAAAAGCTAAGTCAGCAAACTGCTGCGCTTCAAGATTGGTTCCATATCTGTCAACGTATTGAGAGATAGCATTTTGATTAAATAAATTCTTAAACTCCAGTTGATGGTTATCTCCGAATTTAAAAGCCCAGTTATGAAGCAATCCTGATCTTATAGATTGGGTATATTGCTGATCATTATAATTGAAAATAATAGAACGATTACCTGTTAATTTGTCCTGTTCATTGTAATCGGCACGGGCAATACCGAAGTTGGAAAAGGAATTACTGTAATTAAGAGAAGTAATATTACCAATCTTAATTTTGTCTCCAATATTAAAACGGAAGGCACTAGTAACACCAATTCTTTGATCCAGACCAGCATCTCTTGTTTCAGGTTCCCAGGTATTGACCAGCGAACGACCCGCTTGAACAATCTCATTTCTTGTTAACCTACTGTCTCTAAGTGTTTTAGGGAAATTGGCGGGTAAATCTAACATGCCATTATTAAACCCAGTCCAATGGGAAGAAGATCTTTCCTGATTTATAAATGTATTAAAAGTAGTATTTTGCCTGAATTGAGTAGAATAATCAAGAGAGATTGAATTTTCCTCAGGAATACTTTTTGTGAAAATCTTCACAAGGCCTCCTGAAAATTCTCCTGATATATCTGGAGAAGGAGATTTATAGACCAATATTCTGTCTAATTGAGAACTTGGAAGAATATTGAAATTGAATGATTTCACATCCGCCTCTACGGAAGGAGCAAATGCATTGTGTAATTGAACAGGATTATATCTGGGGGCTAAACCCCTGATTTGCACGAAATTATTATCTGTAATGGTAATACCGGGTACCCGCTTAACTACCTGAGCGGCATCTCTGTCTAAAGAAAGGGAGATTTGCTCGGCAGACAAGCCGCTTACCACTTGAAATGATCTGCGGATATCTGAAATAATGGCTATGTTTGTATTGGTCTCCCTGGCAGCAACGATGGTTACTTCACCCAGGTTTACTAAATCTTCCTCGAGATCGAGATTAATCAGGGTAGTTTTATCAGAAATAACTTCAAGATCAGTAATCTTGATGGTTTTATAGGAAACGTAACTAATAGTCAGTGCATAAAATCCCGGATTAATTTCCTTCAGTTCAAATTGCCCGTTAATATCTGTAACTGCGCCAAGATCGGAGCCATCAATCATGATATTAGCACCAATGATGGTTTCCTTAGTTAATTTATCAAGAATGGTTCCACGAATGGTACCCTTTTGGGCAGAAACAAAACTGATGGTAGTTAAAGATATAAACAAGCCAAAATAAAATCCTTTCATAAATATGGGTTCTGTTAATTTTGGGCGAAATTAATCTGGGTGTATTAACTGATTATTTTCTCAAGATTAACATTAGGTTAATTACTACATATTTATGTATCTATTCTTATGGTGAAAATTTTATTTGGACCAAAAAACAAGGGATTTCTTTATTATTTTAGTTTTTTTCCAGCTTCAATGTTAACTGAATGTTAACCAAATGTGACCAGTTATGAACGTGGTGCTTTTTGCATAAACAATGTATGACTTAAAAATCAATGTGTAACAACAAGCATTGATTCAAACAAACATCAGGCTGGAAAAGGATTTCTTTTAATCTTTTCCATCATTCAACAATGAAATTTGTAACATTTTCGGGCAGTAACAATCCTTCAATAATAAAACTTAATTAGTATTGAAGGATTTGCTATTGGGATTATTAAAAAACAAGTATATCCTATAAGCCACATATTGAATTTTTTACATCTTACCAGCTACCTAAAATTTATGCACAGATTTGATTATTTTTGTAAAGCATGAATTTGATAGTCTGATTATGCCCAGACCAACCGCAAACCCTAATTTAACCTACTGAAAAATCAATGCCGAAATGAACAAACCTGTATCCATAAATTCTTTAAGCCGAAGAGATACACATATTTCTATTTTGATTATCGGCATGATGTTCTTTATTTTTGGATTTGTATCCTGGGCCAATGCCATATTAATTCCTTACTTTAAAATTGCCTGTGAATTGACTAATTTCAGGGCTTACTTAGTCACTTTTGCCTTTTATATCTCTTATTTTATTATGTCTGTTCCCGCATCCTTTATCCTTTCTTCTATCGGATTCAAAAAAGGGATGATGCTTGGATTTTGGATCATGTCACTGGGTGCATTTATCTTTATTCCAGCGGCAATGATGCGAACTTATGAAATATTCTTACTCGGTTTATTTACCCTTGGAACGGGACTGGCCATTTTACAAACTGCTGCAAATCCATATATTACTTTATTAGGACCCAAAGAACGTGCTGCCCAGCGAATCAGTATTATGGGAATTTGTAATAAAGGTGCAGGTATATTGGCTCCGCTGGTTTTTGCGGCCGTCATTCTAAAAGCAACCGATAGCGAATTATTTAAAAATCTGGCCTTTATGTCCGGACCTGAAAAACAAGCTGCCTTAGACGAACTCATTTCCAGGGTAATCCTGCCCTATTTATTTGTTGGAATTATTTTATTTTTACTTGGATTAGGTATTCGATTTTCACCCTTACCTGAAATTGACACAGATGGAGAAGTAAATACAGATGATAATTCCCATCATTCAAAAAACAGTATCTTTCAGTTTCCCCATTTAATTTTAGGAACACTGGCTATTTTTCTACATGTTGGGACCCAGGTCATTGCCATTGATACGGTTATTGGATATGCAGGTTCCATGAATATTCAACTTTTAGATGCCAAAATATTTCCATCCTTTACCCTGGCAACCACTATTATTGGATACCTTTTGGGTATTATAAGTATTCCAAAATGGATCAGTCAGGTAACGGCACTACGTATATGTACTTTATTAGGTCTGATATTTACTATGGGCATTTTGTTTGCATCTGGTCCTGTCAAATTAGCTGGTTTGCAAGCTGACTGGAGTATCTGGTTTGTTGTATTATTGGGATTAGCAAATTCCTTGATCTGGGCAGGAATATGGCCTTTAGCCATAGATGGCTTAGGGAAATTCACCAAATTAGGAGCATCCATCCTCATTATGGGTTTGTGTGGAAATGCCATTCTTCCTCTTTTTTATGGCTATTTTGCGGACCTTTATGACCTAAGAACGGCCTACGTTGTGCTCGTTCCTTGCTATCTTTATTTAATCTTTTATGCCTTTAAAGGACATCAGATTCGTTATTGGACAAAAAAAATATAAAATGAATGCTAACCCATTTACCAGAAGAGATTTTATAAAATCAATGGCCTTTTCAGGGATGATTCTGCCATTTATTCCAAAGAATATTAAAATCCAGTCTGAAATGGGTAAACGAATTGGAATAATTGGTCTTGATACTTCTCACAGTGTTGCCTTTACCAAATCTTTAAATCTGGATACTCAAAATACCTCCTTCGACGGATTTAAAATAGTTGCCGCCTATCCGCATGGAAGTAGAGATATCCTCTCTAGTTCAGAGAGGATTCCTGGATATACAGAAGATGTCAGAAAATTAGGTGTAGAAATTGTGGGGTCCATCCAGGAACTTTTAAAGAAGGTAGATTTCGTCCTTTTAGAAACAAATGACGGTCGCTTGCATCTTGAACAAGCGATTGAGGTCTTTAAATCAGGCAAAACGACCTTTATCGACAAACCCATTGCTGCCTCTTTAGCGGACACAAAAGCCATTTTTCGAGAAGCAGAAAAATATCAGGTTCCCATTTTTTCATCTTCTTCCCTGCGTTTTGCTACAGGCATGTCTGCGGTAAAAGAAGGTAAGATTGGGCAGATTCTTGGAGCAGATACTTATAGCCCAATGAAATTTGAAAAAACCCATCCCGATTTATTCTGGTATGGCATACATGGGGTCGAAATGTTATTTACGGTGATGGGAACAGGCTGTATTTCAGTACAAAGGACTATTTCGGAGCAGGAGGAATTATGCACAGGTATTTGGAAAGATGGAAGAATTGGAACTTTTCGAGGCCTTAAATCAGGTAAACAAGATTATGGTGGGACTGCATTTGGAAAAACGGGCATTCTTACTTTAGGCCCATATAATGGATATGACCCGCTGTTACATCAAATT
>JBILDL010000125.1:0-6697 GCA_044352635.1 Saprospiraceae bacterium
AGTTTTTTCATTTTAATTAGCATTGTTAAAAGAGAAGGGTCATTTTCCCTAAAACGAAGAAGCTTAGTTGTTGTAATATAGAAAATAATTATTGTTAAGTGAAACGCAATAGGTAGAATAAAAAAAACAATCAAGACAAAAAATGCCTGATTCCTATCTGAAAAATATAGGTTTTAAGGGTAAAAAGATTCATAAAAAAAGACAATCTAACGTACTACAACACAAAAAAAAGAAGAAAAAATTATTCATAAAATTAACATTAACATATATTTACACATATAAATTAATTACTTAAATCATTCTATTTCCAAAGGACAGAATACCCAAAATAAAAATTGATAATCTTCCCAGTACTGATGAGGTCGATAATGTTTTCAAAAAATTAGTCCAACTTGCACAAAAAATGCCCATGTTCATTGTCTTACTTTTTTGGGGATTTTATGCCCACCGATTATTAAATAACCTGGCTATTTATGCATTACCTACACCCATGATTTCCTTTTACCAAATGGAGGAAGCCTATATTATGGAACATGCGGTTGATCCGGATAAACGACGATATGCCTCTCCTTTTGAAGCCGCGCGCCACTACATTGATTTTGAAAAATATGGCTCTGCCCCTTATGATTCCTTACCTCAAAAATATACTGACGCCGTTTTTAAATATCACACCTTATATCTGATGCAAAATACGGATACCATTCATTTTAAAAAGGAAGGTCTGCAAATAATGGGATACAAGCAAATTTTTAAAAAATACATAGCGCCTAAACTGCCCGACGGGGAGTGGGAAATGCCAAGGGATAGTTTATTTCAACTTTTAGCAGAAGGGAAAGAAAAAACGGGAGAATTCATCTTTGAAGACCAATTAAATGGACATGGAATTTTACCTTGGCACCTCATGCGAATGCAAAAAAGACTAACGGAGGCATTTATAAAAATGGATAAACCACGTATTTTACAACTTTCCGCTGAAATTGGACATTATATAGGCGATGCTCACGTTCCCTTGCACACCACTCAAAATTATAATGGACAACTTACTGACCAAATTGGAATCCATGCTCTATGGGAAAGTCACATTCCGGAATACTTCGCAGAATCAACCTACCAACTCTGGACAGGAAAAGCGCTGTATTGGCCTGATCCAGCCACTGTATTTTGGGAAATATGCAAAGAAAGCCAACGGCTGGTTGCTGGTGTATTACTATTGGAAAAACAAGTTCGAGATACGTTTCCAACGGACAAACAGTGGTGTTATGTTATTCAAGGTAAGGGAACCATTAAAAAACCTTGCATTGATTTTTCAAAAGCTTATCAAAATGCCATGGATGGAATGGTCGAAAAACAAATGAAAAAAACAATTCAGGCCATTGGCAGCAGCTGGTTCACAGCCTGGGTAGATGCAGGGCAACCAAACCTAAACAAACTGAATATAAAGCCAATAAAGAAGAGTTTAAAATCGAAACAAAATAAAGTCTAGTTTCGTTATATGTTGCTAATATCAAAAAGTAACATGAAAAAACTAATCTTTCATCAGGCTAACACAAGAGGAGAAGCGAATCATGGCTGGCTTAAAAGTTTTCATTCTTTCAGCTTTGCAAATTATTATAACCCGGAAAGAATGAATTTTGGGGTATTACGCGTTTTAAATGATGATACCGTTTCTGGTGGAATGGGATTCGGGAAACACCCACATGATAATATGGAAATTATTAGTATTCCATTAGAGGGTGATTTAGAGCACCAGGACAGTATGAACAATACTACGATTATAAGGAAAGGTGATATTCAGGTAATGAGCTCTGGAACAGGTGTTTACCATAGTGAATACAATAAAAATAAAGATGAAACGGTAAAATTCCTACAAATATGGGTTTTTCCAAATAAGAAAAATGTAACACCTCGGTATGATCAGATTAGCTTGAATATAGAGGAACGAAAAAATAGGTTACAGCAGATTCTTTCGCCTAATGCGGAGGATGAGGGCGTTTGGATTCATCAGGACGCGTGGTTTCATCTGGGTAATTTTGACAAAGGGCAAAATGTACAATACCAAATGAAAAAAGAAGGCAACGGACTTTATGCTTTTATACTAAAAGGCTCATTTGTCATTGACGAACAAGAAATGGGGCTTCGTGATGGACTTGGTATAACAGGAACAAATCAAATTGATATTATAGCCAAGGAAGATGACGCAGAAATACTATTGATGGAAGTGCCTATGAATCTGAATTAAAGTAATTTACGACGTACCATTTCTGCCTTGACAAGACTCAATTCCCTGGACATATCCCCGGTAACACTACTGTTTTCTTCAGCACGGCGAATCAGGTAAGGAATTACCTCTTTAATCTGACCATAAACTACGTATTTACCTACATTAAAGCCCGCATTAGCCAGATTGAATGTAAGAATGTCACTCATCCCCATCAACTGACAGAAATATAAGTTGTGGTGATTGAACGGAATTGATTTTTTGGCCATTTCTTCAACTTGAATGGACACGCTGTGAACATTATGGGAAGCATTCATAGAGGCCATTTCCTGATAATGATCCAGGCAGAACTGAATACCATCATTGAAAGACTGATCCGTATATTCTTTGGATATATGAATAGGAGATTCATAATTTAAATCTTCTGCCCTTTTATTTTCCTTTTCCATGTAAGCTCCTCTAACCAATTTAGCACCGAGGACAAACTTTTTTTCTTTTGAAAGATGGAAACTTTCCTTTAGAAAAGAGAGACGATCTTTCCTGTACATTTGGAAAGTATTAAAAATAATTGCCTTTTTTCCGTTATATTTTTCCATCATGGCATTGGCCAGGTCATCGATAGGTTGTTGAATCCAGGATTCTTCAGCATCGATTAAAACGGATACATTTTTCTGAGCAGCTAAAGAACATAAGCTATCTACGCGATCTTTGAATCTGTCGAAGGCTATTTTAGCTTCATCGGACAATATTTTCCCCAAAGCGATATCTTCTAAAATTTCTTGTTTAACAAGGCCAGTCAACTTGGTACTAACGAAGGGATTGAATCCTGAGCTTTGAGCAAAATCAATGGCTCTTTTAGCTTCCTGCAAGGTAAAATCGAATTCTTCTTCCGAGCTTTTACCTTCTGCGCCATAATCGAGGACAGAAAAGATTTGCTGTTTGCCCAATCTTTCAATGACAGGTAAACTTTCTTTGAGAGAAGTTCCCCCACAGAATTGTCTAAAAATAGTCTGTTTAATAATGTCTCCTACAAAAGGGAAAGACCAATGTAGAGCAAACATACCTATTTTAGATCCTACATTTACGAGGAAAGGTGCGTTCATACCTTTGAAGAGCCAATAACTCTGCTTTAACTCTGCATTATTCTTATCGCGAAAAGCGATAGAAATGTCCTTAAAATCGGGAATAAAAATCTTATTATCCATATTAAAGATCTGATGTCCAAATATCCCATGATTTAATAGCTTGAAGCACAAGCATTTCGTGTCCATTACAAGTTTTTGCTCCTCTGGCCTTACCTTGTTTTAGGAACTGCGTTTCCTCTGGATTATAAATAAGGTCGTATAAAAAGTGCCTTGGGGTTAAAAGGGAATACGGGATATTGGGAGATTCATCGACATGGGGCGACATTCCGAGCGGTGTAGTTTGAATAATCAATCTATTCAAGTTCATGATATCAGGTGTCAGATCATCATAAGTAATGCCATCAGGTGTAGGGGTTCTGGAGACAAGTGTTGGGAGAATACCCATTTTAGGCAATTGATAGAGAACAGCTTTGGCCGCACCTCCATTTCCCAAAACCAATGCATTATTTATCATAGATGCATCTTTGTGTTGAAGGAATTTGTTCAATGATTCTCCAAATCCAAATACATCAGAATTGTAACCCACCAGCCCCATCTGAGTGCGTTTTATTACATTTACAGCACCTACCGCAGCAGCTTCCTCATTTAAATCATCCAAATAAGGAATAACAGCCTTTTTATAGGGAATAGTAACATTGACCCCAAGGAGATTGGGATACATATTAAATAGTTCCGGAAGAAGAGAAATATCAGGAATAGGAAACACGTCATAATAGAAATCCTGGATATTTTCCTTATCAAATTTATCGGCAAAAAACTGTTTTGAAAAAGAATGAGATAAAGGAAATCCAATTAAGCCCAAGCCTTTTTTACCCACAGGTTCTTTTTCAAAAGGCAACCATGATACGTTAGTAGTCATCAAGTTAAATTATTTTTGAACACGTTTCAATTCTAATCTATCGAAAATGAACATGAGGGAAGCCCCCAAAACCATTAAAAATAATGCTAATAAAAATTGCGGATTATCAATATCAGGATGAAATGGCGAAACACTTTTTTCTAATAAAGGAATTTCTTCACCCTGAGAATTTACTCTCCATGATAATATAATTTTCCAGGGCCATACTTTGTTCAATGATCCAAGCATAAATCCTGTTAATAGAGCCAGTGTTTGATTCGGATATATTTTAAATAACCAGGACAGAAACCTTGAGAAAGTAGCTAACCCCAATAAACAACCGGTGGCAAAAACGCCCACTACCAGCAGATAACCTGTATTGAAATCAATTAAAAGATTTTTAACTGATCCGACTACAAAGGCATACATACCAAGTAAAAGTAAAATAAACGAACCAGAAATTCCAGGTAATAGCAAAGCGGAAATAGCGATGGTACCTGAAATAAACACAAACCAAAGCGCTTCATTACCATTTGTCGGAGAAACGACGGTATATAAATAAGCAATGACCGTTCCAAAAATAAAAAGACCTATAGTTGTGAAATTCCAGGTTGGGATTTGCTTTGCAATAAACCAGGTAGAGGCAATAATAAGACCGAAGAAGAATGCCCACAATGGGATGGGATAACTCTCCATTAAATGGGTAATAGCAAAAACGCCAAGAACAAGACCTCCTGCCATACCTAAAAGGAGATAAAGCATAAAATCGCCGTCTATTTTCACCCACAGACCCTTCCAACCATCCTTTTTAAACGCAATGATAGGTTCAAAACTCAAAATAGCTTTAATGGCATCTAATAATTGGGTATAAATACCTGAAATAAACGCAATGGTACCGCCTGAAACACCGGGAATAACCTCTGCTATTCCCATAGCGAAACCCCTGAGCATAAGCCCTATTTTAGATATTTTTGAATTCATGCCGCAAAGTTAATAAATTGGATAATATAAAAAAGGAGGCAGAACGAAAATCGTAATTCTGCCTCCTTATAAAACACAAGGGAGAAATAATTATTTCACAATATAAGTAAAATTTTAACCAAAAGTAAACACATTACTAAATCCTCTACCTAAACAGCTCACATCATTATTTCATACAAAAGTAAATTTAATTAGCTCAATTAAATTTAACTTTAAGTCAGTGTTAAATTATTATTAAGCAACATACATAAAAATAAACAAATGATAATCAACACTTTAACATATAATTTCAAGGAATCAACCTATATTAGACGATATTTACTACCTTTGTGACCCGTAACAAAACCTTACAAAATAATGGCCAAATATATTTTCGTTACGGGAGGCGTAACTTCCTCATTGGGTAAAGGCATCATAGCGGCATCATTGGCCAAACTATTGCAAGCGAGAGGGTTCAAGGTAACCATTCAAAAATTCGACCCTTATATTAATGTAGATCCCGGGACACTCAACCCTTATGAACATGGGGAATGCTATGTAACAGATGATGGGGCTGAAACAGACCTGGATTTAGGACATTACGAACGGTTTTTAAATCAGCCCACCTCTCAGGCGAATAATGTCACTACCGGGAGAATCTATCAAACGGTAATAAATAAAGAAAGAGCAGGAGATTATCTGGGAAAAACGGTACAAGTCATTCCACATATCACCGATGAGATAAAGCGGAGAGTTATGTTGTTAGCTTCAAATTCCAACTTTGATATTATTATCACGGAACTCGGCGGAACAGTTGGAGATATTGAATCTCTGCCCTATTTAGAATCTCTTAGACAATTGCGATGGGAATTAGGTTCTGATAATTGCCTGGTTATTCATCTCACTTTAATTCCCTATTTAAGTGCGGCGGGAGAGCTTAAAACAAAGCCAACGCAGCATTCTGTCAAAGAATTATTAAATACGGGGATTCAGCCTGATATTTTGGTTTGCCGGACAGAACATCCCATCAATATGGATATCCGCAGAAAGCTAGCCTTGTTTTGCAATGTCGATGTTGGCTCTGTCATTGAGGCTATTGACGCACCTACCATTTATGATGTGCCGTTATTAATGCTAACTGAAAAATTAGATAGCACGGTTTTATCTAAATTGAGGCTACCGGACAGAAAGGAGCCTAATTTAAAGACATGGAAATCGTTTTTAAATAAGCTTAAACATCCCACCAATGAGGTTAAAATTGGGCTTGTTGGGAAATATAACGAATTACAAGATGCCTATAAATCGATTTACGAATCATTCATTCATGCAGGTGCTATGAATGAATGTAAAGTTAAAGTAATACCCATACATGCCGAAGAATTAGATGGTTCATTTACTGCATTGGAAAGCATTCTTGGTAATTTAGATGGCGTTCTAGTTGCTCCGGGATTTGGAGAAAGAGGCATCGCCGGGAAAATAAAAGCGATTGAATTCGTTAGAAAAAATAAAATCCCATTCTTTGGTATTTGTCTTGGC
>JBILDL010000126.1:0-6648 GCA_044352635.1 Saprospiraceae bacterium
TTTACAGACGAACATGCCATTGTTTACACACTTCCTGTTTTCGGAGACCCTTTTTTCATACTTCCAACTTTATTGAGAAATATTATGTATCAGTTGAGTATGAAAAAAATACTTTCTGAAATTAATGATTTTAAGTTGACAAAAGAGGTGGTAAAGAGGTATAAGTTTCAACCCATTTCTGCTGAAAATAGGATAAGAGGCTCTGTTTTATACATTGATTCATTTGATAATGTGATAACCAATATATCTAAAGATTTATTTGAGTCTATTTGTAATTCTCGTCCCTTCAAAATAAAAATGAGAAGTCATCTGCCACTTACTGAAATCTATAGAAATTATTCAGATGCTCCGCTAGGTGAAATTCTTTGTCTTTTTAATTCGGCTAATTTGCTGGAGATTGCCATAAATATGGGAAAGGCATCTACTTTATTCGGATTGAATCCGGGTGAAATTATTCACATTGAATTTGAGGAAAAAAACTAATTGTATTAAACATTCAAAAAACAAAGGAATGACTGAAATATTAGCCTTAGCAAATTATGACGTATTTGTAGGAAATTGTACGGAATCACTATCTGGTTTTTTGTCGAATTATTCCCATAGAAAAGTGGTCGTTTTAACAGATGAGCATACGCATACATTTTGTTTAGACAGGATAAGGCCTCTGCTTCCCGCAGATATCCTGGAAATTTCGATTCCTGCGGGGGAGGTGCACAAAGACTTGAATACTTGTCAGTTTATATGGGGGAAACTGTTGGAATTTGGCGTTAATAGAAATGACTTGATGATAAATCTTGGGGGTGGTGTAGTAGGTGACATGGGTGGATTTTGCGCCTCAACCTATAAAAGAGGAATTGACTTTATTCAAATTCCTACCACTTTGCTTTCTATGGTGGATGCTTCTATTGGAGGTAAATTGGGCATTGATTTTAACGGGATTAAAAATAGTATTGGTGTGTTTAAAGATCCAAAAGCTGTTTTTGTAGATCCTTTTTTCCTTGATACCTTACCAAAAAGAGAGCTTAGAAGCGGTTTTGCAGAAATTATTAAACATGCCCTTATTTCAGATGAAATTCTTTGGCGACAAATTAGTAGTATTAATATTCATACAGAGAAAAACTGGACACCTATTATTATAGATTCACTGAAGGTTAAACAAAAAGTTGTGGTCGAAGATCCTTATGAAAGGGGCATTCGAAAAGCATTGAATTTTGGTCATACCATAGGACATGGTATTGAGGGAGTTATGCTTCATAGAGAAAATTCTTTATTGCATGGTGAAGCAATAGCCATTGGCATGGCTATCGAGTCATGGTTATCTTTTCATAAGGGCTTTTTGTCCGAAGAAGAATTTATTTCTATCCTTATTTTTCTAAAAAGAACGTTTGATTTGCAACCTATAAGGGAGGAATTAATAGATGATTTTATTTTGCTCATGAAAAATGACAAGAAAAATGAATCTGATGAAATACATTTTGCAGTGATTGGACCCATCGGAAGGGTTCATGTTGACTTCGTGCGCGATGTACCTTTTGTGAAAAAAGCATTGGAAATTTTTAATCATAATTTGTTGCAGTAAGGGAAGGACTAACTATTTACTATATTTACGGAGAAAATTACTTCTATGCGTAAGCTTTTTGCCTATTTACTAAAAGACAGTCCATCTGAATCGATTACCTTTTGGACAACACTTACCTGGCGTTTCCTTTTCATTGGTTTTGGAATGGCTTTTTTAATATTTATATTGTTGTCTTTCAGCGAGTTGCCATCAGTAAAGGAATTGGAGAATCCAAATAACGAATTGGCTTCTCAAATTTTTTCAACCAATGGTACTTCTCTGGGTAATTTTTATGTGGAAAATAGAGTGCCTATTACTTTTTCGGCTCTTCCTCCTCATTTAGTAAATGCCCTGTTAGCTACAGAAGATGAACGCTTTTATATGCATAATGGCATCGATTTCGAAGCTTTAGGCAGAGTAATGATTAAAACAATAGTTCTCAGACAAGAGAGTTCGGGAGGAGCAAGTACACTTACACAACAATTGGCAAAACAACTTTTTACGAAAAATCCTTCTACCAATAAGGTAGAACGTGTAGTCCAAAAATTAAAAGAATGGATTATTGCCGTAAGATTAGAACGAAATTTCACGAAAGAAGAAATTATTGCCCTGTATTTAAATAAATTTAGCTTTATAAATGGTGCTTACGGTATTAAAGCGGCATCTGAAATTTATTTTGGAAAGTCACAAGAAGAATTAACCGTTCCTGAAGCAGCTACGTTAGTCGGAATGCTCCAGAATCCAAGTTTATATAATCCTTTGAGAAGACCGGAGAGAGTGATTAAACGAAGAGAAGTTGTCCTAAAACAGATGACAAAAAGGGGCTTTTTAACGGAGGAAGAATATGAAAAATATCGAACGCAGGATTTAGGAATTAACTTCAAACCAAGAACACATATTGATGGGATTGCTACCTATTATCGCATGGAACTGGCAAAGCAAGTAAAAGAAATTCTTTCCAAAAGCGAGCATTTTAAATCTGGAAACCAGCCTTATGATATTTATAAAGATGGCCTAAAAATATATACAACCATTGACGCTGATATGCAGAAATTGGCTGAGGAGTCCATGATTGAACACATGGCATTAGTTCAAAAGAACTTTCAGCGGGAATGGGGAAAAACAGATCCGTGGACCTATAAATCAAATTCAAAACTAGAGATTTCGGTGGCCACCCGCCAGAAAACATTGATACGTTTGATGAGAGAAACGGAATCTTATCAAATCATTAGAGATAAATATCTCGGGGATATTCTCCCTCAAATAAGTAAAAAATATGATGTAAGGTTTCCTGAAAATGATATTTTGATTGACTTTTTAATGGAAGAAGTAAAACAGCCGGGAACCTTACTAAAACGGGTGAATGCCGGATTAAGTAGGAAGGAGGATGTAAATACCTATTTAAGTATTCTTCGGGATCCATTGTTTAATACTTTGCGGAGACAGTGGAATCTTATGCAAGAAAAGGTTAAACAGCATTTTAACACACCCGTCAGTATGCGTGTTTTTACTTATGAAAAAAGAAATATCCCTCAGATTTCAGAGAAAGATCGTTGGGAAAAGGATACGATGATGTCGCCGCTGGACTCTATAAAATACCATCGTCAATTTTTACAAACGGGCATTTTAGGCGTAGATCCCAGAACAGGGCATGTTAAGTTTTGGGTAGGAGGTATTAATCATAAGTATTTTCAATACGATCATGTCGATATAAACAGGCAAGTTGGATCGTCATTTAAACCATTTGTTTACGCTACGGCTATAGCTGCACAAGGTCTTTCCCCTTGTTTTCAGGTGCAGGATGTGGCCACAACTATTGCAGCAGCTGAAGGTCAGTTTGGATTGATAGAGGACTGGACACCTAGTAATTTCGATAATAAATATACGGGTGAAATGTTAACGCTGAAGGAAGGTTTGAAAAAATCGACGAATACCGTCTCCACCTTTTTAATGAAAACGATCGGAAATGTTGAACCTGTGAGAGGTTTGATTCATAATATGGGCATTGATTCATCGAGCAGAAGAAATGGAACGGGTGAATTGAGGGTACCAAAATCACCTTCCATTTGTTTGGGTGCGGCCGATTTAAGTGTGATAGAAATGACGGGTGCCTATACTACTTTTGCTAACAATGGGGTGTTCAACAGACCATTACATATATTAAGAATTGAAGACAAAAATGGTAAGCTTATTTACGAAGGTTATCCGGAGGAAAAACGTGCCATTCCATCTGATCCTAATTATGTGATGGTTGAAATGTTGAAATATGCCGGTGGAATGGGCGGACTCAAAAGTGAGGCAGGGGGTAAAACAGGTACTACCAATGATTTTGTAGATGGTTGGTTTATGGGTATAACCCCAGGATTGGTCATAGGCACCTGGGTAGGGGCGGAAGATAAATGGGTGCATTTCAGAACCTCGTCTAACGGGCAGGGCGCCAGAATGGCAAAGCCCTTTTTTGTTTCTTTTATGAAAAAACTGGAAGAGATGAAAAATATAGATTACGACCCCAGCCTTCGATTCTTAAAACCTTCTGGGGAATTTAGTATCGAAATGGATTGTAATAAAGTGAACAACGCCAATAGAGTGAATTCTACTACGGTAGAAAATGAGTTCGGGGAGGAGGAATTTTAAATAATAATTTGATAGATAATTTTTAAAAATATGGTTGATTTGAAAATAAGGCTAAGTTTCTTTATCGTTTCTTTGCTCATTTTAGCTTCCTGCATTCCTGAAATGCCGGAAGAAGTAATTTTACGCGTTCGGCCACAGTCGAAACTATGGACTAATTCAATATTTAAAAAAATCTACCATTTTCAAGATAAACTATTGACAGACAGTCTAATCCCTTATCTTAGAGATGGTGATCCCACTTGGCGGGTCCAGGCTGCCAAAGCATTTTCCTCCATAAAAGACGTTAAAGCCATTGAATTTCTTTGTCCTTTATTGAAAGATACGGTCATGGAAGTAAGATTTGCCGCTGCTTATTCTTTGGGTCAGATTGGAGATAATGCCGCTGAGGGTTGTCTGGTAGATGCTTTCGATCCATCTTCGAATGAGGGTGAAGTACTTAAATTAAATGGTATTATTTTAGAGGCTTTAGGAAAATGTGGTTCCGAAAGGATTATGAAATATTTAAGTTCAATATCGACCTACCTTCCTGGCGATACGGCGCTTCTCATGGGTCAGGTTTTAGGTTTGTATCGCTTTGGTATGAGGTCTATGCACTCTGAAGAAGGTACAAAGCGCATGGTATCTATGACTATCAATAATCAATATCCCCAGGAAGTGAGATTGATGAGTGCCCACTATTTAGCGAGAACCAGGAATCTGGTATTGGATACTTTTAAGAACGACCTGATTCCCCAATTTCAAAGAGAAAAAAGTGCTGAAATTAGAATGGTTCTGGCTACTATTTTGGGGAGAATTAATAGAATCGACGCTGAAAATGCTTTGATAGGTGGGTTTAATCTTGAAAATGATAGTCGGGTAAAAATCAACATACTACGTGCGCTTAAAAATAAAAATTATGAATTTTCCAGAGTCGTTGCTTATAAAAGTTTGAAAGCAAGCGATCAGAGCCTAAGTAGAGAAGCAGGTTCTTTCTTTTTGGAAAATGGTGTGGCTAAAGAAGCAAAAACATATTGGAACCTTACGGCAGATTCATTACTCACCTGGCCCGTTCGTGCTTTGCTTTATGCTGCTGCAAACAGACATTTATATCAGCGGGATTCTGTCTCTAAGGAAAAATACAAACTAAATGCTGAGATCAAAAATCAGTATATTAAGGCTGAAAGCGCTGAGGCTAAAGCAGCTTATTTGAAAGCATTGGGGGAACATGGCTGGAACTATCGGTATATAAATCAACAAATGTGGGAGGCTAAAAATTTTGTAGTTAAAACAGCCGCTGCAGAATCCTTAGCCTCTTTATGTTCGGCAGCAAATTTTGATAAACAGTTTAAGAAAAATAGAAAGTACGTTGAAAAGGATTTAGCTATTATGCTCAAAAATGCTTTTTTGATGAATGATGCGGGAGTGAGCGCAGTTATTGCAGGGGCTTTAAGGAATGAAGATAGAAATTTTAGGAATATTTTGCCTGAAACATCCTTCCTCGATTCGGCATTATTAAAGCTGGATCTGCCTGAAGAACAAGAGACAAAACAGGAAATTGAAATGACCAAGGCCTTTTGGAAAGGAATTACAGCACCTAATATCGAAAAACCTACCTATAATCACCCAATAAACTGGCGTATTCTGGCTAATGTAACGCAACAGGTTGAGGCAACTATTACCCTTAAAAAGGGGACCATTGTTCTTGTTTTATTTCCTGATATTGCCCCTGGTACGGTAGCTAATTTTATAGCATTGAGTAGATCCGGATTTTTTAAGGGTAAGAATTTTCATCGAATAGTTCCTAATTTTGTCTCCCAGGGAGGTTGTCCCCGAGGCGATGGTTATGGTAGTTTATCCTATTCCATTCGTTCGGAATTACCTCAAATTTATTACGACAGACCTGGATGTGTGGGCATGGCTTCCGCAGGAAATCATACCGAAGGGACTCAGTTTTTCATTACACATTCAGCTACGCCGCATTTAGATGGTAATTATACGTTGTTCGGCGAAGTAAAAAGTGGGTTAAGCCTTGCGAGTCAAATAACGCCTGGCGATAAGATTATAAATATCTCAATAAGAGAATAAACGAATAAAATGAAAAAAACGCCACTTTTTGAGCGACATATTGCGGCAAATGCCAGAATGGCTCCGTTCGCTGGCTACGATATGCCTATTTCTTATAAAGGCATAAATGAAGAACATCATGCTATTCGAAATAATACAGGATTGTTTGATGTTTCTCACATGGGAGAATTTATTGTTAAAGGGAAAGAAGCTCTTTTATTGGTTAACGAACTTACTTCAAACGATGCTTCTGTTTTGGGCCCTGGGGATATTCAATATTCTTGCTTTCCCAACGATACAGGAGGCATAATTGATGATTTATTAGTTTACAGGCTTTTTGAAGACCAATGCTCTGAAGGTGAACAGGCTTTTATGTTGGTTGTTAATGCGTCTAATATTGAGAAGGATTTTAA
>JBILDL010000002.1:0-20878 GCA_044352635.1 Saprospiraceae bacterium
TTTAATGATACTTAAATATTTGGATGACATGCCTATGTAATGGCAAAGGATAAAAACAGATACTTTTTGGCAAGATGGATAATTTTTACAATAAGGTGCAATGGGGAGCTGATGATGCCTGGGGCCAAAGGGAGGCAATGGGGAGATTGTGCCGCCTGGGGCATGGTGGTCCAATAGACATGTGACCCCTCCGGGGTCAAGTATGACAAGTGTACATTTGTACTAGGACTATCTTTAATGATTTATTAAGTTTGTAGGTTTTTTAGGATATGGGAGATGATGATGCCTGGGGCATGGTGGTTTTATGGATATATGGCTCTTTTGGGGTCAGGTATAATAATCTATTCAGGCTTTTTAAATAGCTATCTTTTTAATTCTTGCTTAAATAAATAAAATGATTAATGTTAAAATAGCTAAAATGACGAGTATAATTTGAAATAAATTTCCACCTCCATTTTTATAACTGCGATGTAATAATTCAATGGCGTCTTTCCAATCAAGGTTCTTTCCCACTTCTTCTTTTATCAAGAATAAATATTTTGGTTTGCCTATGGGACTATTATCACCGTGTATTTTTAAAATGAAGAAATTGGCGTCCAAAAAGGCAAGCTCATAGAGCTTTCCTTCACCATTCTCAATCATAAGTTTTTTACCCTGATTCATTTTTCTCCATATACCAAATGATACTTCTCCATTGATAGAATTTAAGTACTCTTGTTCTGGATTGAAAAAATGTAAAATAGACTCATGAAAATAGTCATCATCCCGAAATTCTAACCAGGGATGTTCAAGATATAATGATTCCTGGTCTAAAGTTTCACTATATCCCTCTAACATGGGAAGCATCTCTTCCAAATATTTATCTAAGTCGTTTGCCTGCGGCAAAGGCGTTTGAAAGGTATTGGTTATTGCTTCAAGAAATTTAGATGCCACTGTAGGTCCGTTTAATTAATGTTCTTTTTTATTTCTTTTTAAAAAGTATTTTGAGGACACCAATAGTAACCCAAAGGATTCTCCTGCTTCTTTTCCTGTGTGCGCGTGATGTGCTCCATGTGCTCGTAAAATGGCTCTGGAGTATGGGTTATCTAACTGTTTAAACCAGGAAAATCGCTGATGTATATAAACATCGTGAATTAAAAAGTAAATAACTCCATAGATAGATATGCCAATTCCTACGTAAAGTAACCAGGTATAGGACGTACTAAGACCTATGATATAAGATGCTGCACTGGGGATGGCAAAAACCAGGAAAAATAGATCATTCTTTTGAAAAAATTTATCGCCTTCCACCTCAGGTTGGTGATGATCTTCATGCCAAATCCATAGAAATCCATGCATTAAATATTTATGCGCCAACCAGGCAACCATTTCCATACTTATTACAGTGATAAGTACAATTAAAGCAGGTATAAGGTAAGTCATCATTAATTTTGGTTTATTTATTGTCAAAGATAAGGATTATTAAATCTTACAGTAATTCTACAGCAATCTTTGCTGATAAAAGACATAACGGAATACCTCCACCCGGATGAACGCTTCCGCCACAAAAATAGAGACCTTTTACTTCATTTGAAAAATTTGGATGTCGTAGAAAGGCAGATAGGGGTTTATTGGAAGCTGTTCCGTATAATGAACCCTGATGTGACTGAGTTCTTGATTCTATTTCCTGAGGGCTTAAAATTTCTTCTATTTCAATGAGAGGTTTAATTTGTTCGCCCAACATTCTACTTAGTTTTGCAATAGCTTGTTCTCTCAAAGCATCTATATCTAAATGTTCACTATCAGCACTTTGGCTGGGTACGTTTATCATAACGAACCAGTTTTGACAACCTTCAGGGGCGTCGGAGGGCGTATGGTCAGTTGTTAGATTTATATAAATAGAGGCATCTTTTGCTACCTTTCCTTCTTTTAAGTGTTTGAATTCACTTCGATAATCATCAGAAAAAAACAGGTTATGCATAGCTAGTTGAGGAAAAACTTTTTTTATCCCCCAATAAAAAATGATAGCAGAGGTGGATCTTTCCTGCTGTAATATCCTGTTCGGTTTTACGTGATTAGGTAGTAATTTTTTGTATGCAAAAAACACGTCCATATTACAGATTATTCTGTCAAATGGGTATGTTTTTTCTTCCGTTCTTAGGCCAAATACCACCTTATTTTTAGTAAGTATTTCTTCAACTCTGGTATTGAAATGAAAAGTAACCCCCAATCTAAGGGCTAGTTCATAAACAGCTTTGGTTATACTATGCATTCCATTTTCTGGATAAAATGCCCCGATATGATGTTCAAAATGTGGTATGATAGTGAGTAGTCCCGGAGCTCTGTACGGATCTGAACCATTATAGGTTGCAAATCTATTAAATAGTTGAACTAGCTTTGGGTGTTTAACCAACCTTTCATTTACCCTATTTATGGAGGAGAATAAATCGTATTTATGTATCTTTAGTAAAGCCTTAAAGACAGGCATATTTAACCAGGTAGACCATCTGTGTAGTGATTTTTCTAAAAAAATACGTCCGTTAGCTTCATATTTATCTGCACTGTCTTGTAAGCTTGACATTACATAATCTGCGGGTACATTTAACTTTTGCGCAGCTTCAGTACTGAATTTTTTCTTATCGGCATGAGCACTCAGCGTAGTTCTATCTTCCCAAAAGTAATTACACACCGGATCTAATCTTATATATTTAAAATGATCCGCTGGATTTTCACCTGCTAAAATAAAAAGATCATCTACATATTGAGGCATAGTAAAAAGGGACGGACCTGCATCGAACCGGTAACCTTGTTTTTCAAAAGCAGTAAGTTTCCCCCCCGGATAGCTATTAACTTCAAAAACGGTAACTTTATGACCAGCTACAGCGGCTCTGATGGATGCCGCTAATCCCGCAATTCCAGCACCTACAATGCCAATTTCCATAATTCTTAAGTGTAATGAATAATCTTTAGAAACAACATTTTAGTTTATCTGTTCATTTGAAAATGCATATTAAGTGGCAAGGGCCATTTTAGCATCATGAACTGGCACGGAATATTTTAAAGGCATCTCTATCCAAAAGCAAGTACCCATAAATTGCGATGATGTAAATCCAATGTTACCACCAGCATTTTCAATAATATCCTTGCACATGGCTAATCCCAGTCCTGTACCTGAAGATTTAGTAGTAAAATAGGGGGAAAATATTTTTTGTTGTGTTTCTATATCTACCCCTTCTCCATTATCTTCTATTTCAAGTCGAACCAGATCATTCTTCATTTGGAATAATCTAATGTTAATTTTTCCATTTTTTTCAGTGGGTATAGCTTGAACCGCATTCATCAAAAGATTATTGATAACCCTTTGCATCTGATTTTTATCTGCAAAAATAGGATAACTGTCTGCTTCAATATTGCAAAAAAAGGAATCATTATTATCGTCAAAGTGGTGTTTGTGCATGTCTAAAGATTGCTGTAATAGATCGACTAAATTGAATGTAATATTTTGAGGATTTGGCATAGATGCAAATTGAGAAAATGAGGTAGCAATTTCATCTAAGGTGTTGATTTGCTCCATAATGGTCATTGTCAATTTTGGCAAAAGAGTATGAATCAGCTCGGGTTGAAGTTTTCCAGCGCGTTGAAGGTATTGTAAGCTAAGTTTCATGGGTGTCAGAGGATTTTTGATCTCGTGAGCTACTTGTTTTGCCATTTCCCGCCATGCAACCTCTCTTTCTGTTTTTCGCAGTTTCTCATAACTTTTTTGTAGTTCTTCAATGGCCACATTATAGGCGTTAACCAACTGCCCAACTTCGTCGTTTTTATGCCAGTCTATTTTATCACTCTCACCCATTTTTAGATTTTCCAAGTGTCTGCCTAATTGATCTAACGGGTGGGTAAGGGAATTACTGTAGTAAATAGTTATTGCCGATATACTTAAAAAAAGAAAGAGATAACCACTAAAAAGTGCGCCCATAAAGTCAGCAGCCTCTATATTTTGAAAATTATCACCGAGAGGAAAATAAATGCCAATCATGGACATACTTTCTTTATCTCCTAAGTTTTTAACTGGGAACCATATGCGTAACAACTCTTTTCCTCTCCAGAATATTTTTTCTTTCTTATTTGAGAAATTAGTCTTTTTTTGAAGGTTATGTTTAAATCCCCCCGGTGGATGAAAAGAAAAGGATGTAAATTTTCTTCCTTTTTCATCGCTCAGGACAAAATCATATCCATGTTGTTTTGCTATTGATGCTAACGGGAGATTCGATCCATGATACCTTCTTTGAAGGGTTGAAATGATCTCTTTCGCTAAATAGCTATATTCCCTTTCATTTTCTCGTTTTTTTGATTTGTCAAAATAAAAAACAGAAGCTAAACTGAGGATACAGAGAGATGTGAATGTGATATAAAATAGTGTTTTTTGTATGTTTAAACCTAATGAATCAATCTTAACTGGTTTAGAAATATGCCCTTCAGACTTATTATAATGAAGAAATTGGATAAAGATAAAATAGAAAATAAGGCTTAGACAGGCAGTCAGAGAAAAAAATGCAAGAGGCTTGGCATAACCACCTAGGTTTTTACTTAGAATAATTGTTTTACCATTTTTATAAAGGCGATAACTCATTTCTTTCGAAGTCAGTTCTTTTTTTAATGAATACAAGGTAGGATTTTTTATCATTTCAGGCGCTGATGATTGCGGTTTTCCTTGCTTATAAAGTAGTTTGTTTTCCTTGAAAATGGAAACTGAATAATCAGACAAATGGTCGATACCTTTAAAATTACCAGCATTTAAATGATTGAGCCTATTAGATTCATCTGATTTTAAGGAAAGTGTTAACCACCTATTATTGTCTAACTTTAAGGAATGATTTAGTTGCGCTTCGGTGGAATAATTAAGGTGATAATAGCTCAATAAATATGGAGAAAAATCAAAAATTGATTCTAATCTTATCAGGCGTTCAGTATTTGATATTAATCCTTTTTCCCAGGCAATGAATAATTCCTTTAGTTGATTTTTTTTAGTATCTGAATTAGCTATTTTATTTAATTCCCTCTCTATTATTTTATCCGAAGGGTTGATTAATTTTTCTGAAATTCTTTTCATTTCAGCCCATTCTCTTTCTAGTGTAAACTTATAAAGGAGTTGGGTGTGAAAAGCAGTGAAGAAAAGAATCCAGGTTAATGTCCAGGTCACCTGCGAATATTTACCCTCAATATATAGGTCATAAAGTAGATGCAAGGAAAATGAAAAAAGAAATAGAAGGGGTAAAGAAATTTTTAATGAAGAAAAATAAAATGGAAGTGTAATCCCTGTTGAAATGATAAAATAAAGTAACAATCTCGCATTTTGTCGAGGTATAAATCTAAGTATTTTTTCAAAGGTACCTAAACCTATTTTCCAGCCTAACGATATGATGCCAATGTGTAACGAAATAACCAGTAAACCCAGCCAATTCAGTTTAAATATATTGTTAAGATCAATAGAATTAGTTTGTATATATAAGGTAAATTTGATCCATTGGATAATACTGTAAAGCAAAGAAAAGTATAACAATAAAGCTAAAATAATAGGTATGAATCGCTTGTTTTTTGTAAAATATCGGGGTCTTAGTTGCGATAATATGTTGTAAGTTACAAATGAAAGTATCGTCCACAAGAGTGCAGATGAAAAAGCACTGTAGGACTGAAAATTATTAGCTAAGGATATAATTTTCAAGTACAAATCATTCATATAATTGTTTATTAATAATTTATGTATTATGAATAATATGCAAGTATAATAATTTTTTCTTTAAAAAGGAATTGAATTTTTTAATTATTGAAATTTTACGCATCTTACAGTAGAATAAATATGAAGATGCTAAAGAACAAATTGGTACTCATTGGAAGCGTTGGATTAGTATGTGTAATTGGCACTGTTTTATATAACTCTACCAGTGGTAATACTTCCGACAGCTCGGAGTTAGTTGATTATAATTTACATGTAAGGCCTATTCTTTCAGATAAATGTTTCGCCTGTCATGGGCCTGACGCTAAAGCAAGGCAGGGGGGGCTAAGACTTGATATAGCGGATAGCGCTTATGCTTCATTGAAGGAAAATCCTTCGATGCATGGAATTAAACCTAAGGATAGGTCTAAATCCGGCCTTTGGTTAAGAATTATTAGCGAGGATCCAGAATTATTGATGCCTCCTCCGAAGGCAAATTTAGCTTTAACAGCTGATGAAATTGAAATACTGGGTAAATGGATTGATCAGGGAGCCGTTTACAAGCCTCATTGGGCATTTCTGCCTCCAAAAAAAGCTAAAATTCCTAAGGTAAATAAAAAGAATTGGCCTAAAAACGAAATTGATTATTTCGTATTGGCTGAAATGGAGAAAAGGGGGTTATCGCCTTCAGATCAAGCGGATCCAGAACGTTTACTAAAGCGTATTAGCCTAGATTTGACGGGCTTGCTACCTAATGTTAAGGATCAGGAAGATTTTTTAAAAGATCCTTCTACTGAAAATTATAAAAAGGAAGTTAACAAGCTTTTAGCTTCTCCCCATTATGGTGAAAAAATGGCGATTTCCTGGATGGATTTGGCTAGGTATGCAGATAGTCACGGATATCAAGATGACGGTTTAAGGACCATGTGGCCCTGGCGCGATTGGGTCATTCATGCCTTCAATAAGAATTATTCTTATAAAAAATTTGTCTCCTGGCAAATTGCCGGTGATTTTATAGCGCCAAATAATAAAGAAGCTATTTTAGCCACCGGCTTTAATAGAAATCATAAAATCACGCAGGAAGGGGGCGTCATTCAAGAGGAGTATAGAACGGAATATGTTACTGATAGAACCAATACCTTCTCAAAATCTTTTCTGGGATTAACCATGGAATGTGCCAAATGCCATGACCATAAGTACGACCCTATTTCTCAGGAAGAATACTTTAAAACGTTTGCTTTTTTTAATCAGGTCGATGAAAAAGGACTCGTTGGAGATATTTCGCTGGGTTCATTAGCTGATCCCCCATTAATAAAAATCTCAAAAAAGGAGGTTAATGAGCTCCTCAAATTTATAAATCTTCAGGATACCACTGTTTCAGTTATGGTCATGAAAGATTTAGAACAAAGAAGGCCGACCCATATTTTGAGAAGAGGGCAATATGACCAACCTGACAGAACAGTAGGTTTTGGACTCCCTGAAGCAGTTTTACCTTATGATACGCTAAAGTTTAGTCCAAACAGGAAAGGGTTATCTGATTGGATGTTTGATGATAATAATCCTCTGGTGGCCAGAGTTTTTGTGAATAGAGTATGGGAAAACTTTTTTGGAAGGGGTTTGGTGAAAACTTCTGGAGATTTTGGGTTACAAGGTGATTTACCGTCCCATCTTGCCTTACTTGATTGGTTAGCGGTTGATTTTAAAGAGCATAATTGGGACATTAAGAGGTTGGTAAGACAGATTGTAAGCTCTGCTACTTACCAACAGGCAGCTAATGTTAGTCAGGAAAATATTAAAAAAGATCCTGAAAATATTTGGCTTTCAAGGGCGCCCAGATTAAGACTCCCAGCGGAACTAATTAAAGATTTAATTTTGGCATCTTCTGGTCTTCTTATTCCTGAGATTGGAGGACCTTCGGTGAAATCATATCAACCGGACGGTATTTGGGAGTCAACTACCTCAGGAAGAGGACAATTAGCTACCTATATTCAAGATCATGGAAAATCACTATATCGCCGGGGGATTTATAATTTCATAAAACGAACTGCACCTCCTCCATCTATGTTGACTTTTGATGGTCCCCCTCGCGACCAATGTGAAATTAGCAGATCAAGAACAAATACCCCACTTCAAGCGCTTATTTTATTGAATGACCCTATGATTAACGAGGCAGCAAGAGTATTTGCTGAAAAATTAATCGTTGAAAAGAAGGGGAATGTGGATGAACTCATCGGCGTGGCATTCAGAAGAATTGTGTGTAGAAAGGCAAAATCAAATGAAGTAAGCGCTCTGGCAGATTTTTATAAAGAGCAATATAAATATTTTTTATCCAAGGCGGGGCAAGCGGAAAAGGTTTTAGATCAAGGGGAGTATCCGCACGAGAAACTGAAGGATAAAAATGAAGTGGCTGCTTTAGCTCTTACTATTTTAACCATTTATAATTTGGAAGAATCTATTTCAAAAACCTGATGTAATGTCAAATCCATTTTTCGAAAATCAACAGCATGTTACGCGCAGACACTTTTTAGGCAAATTAAGTGTTGGTCTTGGTAGTGCAGCGTTAGGTACCTTGTTAACGAAAGATTTATTTTCACCAAAAAAGTCACTGGAAGAATCTATTATGGCTGGGATCCCTCATTTTGCTCCCAAAGCGAAAAGGGTTATCTATCTGTTTCAGAATGGAGCACCTTCTCAATTGGAATCCTTTGATTACAAACCTTTGTTAAATAAAATGGTTGGTCAGGAGTTGCCTGCTTCTATACGAGGTGCTCAGCGATTGACAGGTATGACCTCCGGGCAGGATAAATTCCCTCTAGTGGGTTCTAAATTTGCCTTTAATCAGTACGGCCAAAATGGTACCTGGATCTCTGAAATCTTTCCTAATATTGCAAAAATTGCCGATGATATCTGCGTTGTCAAAACCTTACATACCGAGGCTATAAATCATGATCCTGCGTTAACTTTTTTCCAGTCGGGTGCTCAACAAGGTAATAGACCTAGTATGGGTGCCTGGTTAAGTTATGGCCTGGGAAGCGAAAATTCAAATCTGCCTGCCTATTCAGTATTACTATCCAGGGGAAAAGGTAATGGCCAGGGGGTCTATTCAAAATTATGGACAAATGGTTTTCTCGATAGTGTACATCAGGGGGTCCAGTTCAGTAATAGTGATGAACCTATTTTATATTTGGAAAATCCAGATGGTGTCGATGCCGTAACCAGAAGGAAAATGTTGGATAAGCTGGCTATGCTGAATGACGAAAATTATAAAGAATTCGGTGACCCTGAAATTCAATCTCGTGTTCAACAGTATGAAATGGCTTACCGTATGCAAACGGCTGTTCCTGAAATGATGGATTTATCAAAAGAACCGGACTATATTGTCAATATGTATGGCGCAGAGTCTATGGTTCCAGGGACTTATGCCGCAAATTGCCTTCTTGCCCGCAGATTATCAGAATCTGGGGTTCGATTCGTACAATTATATCACCAGGGTTGGGATCAACACGGAAATTTATATAATGAAATGTCCGGGCAAGCAATGGATGTTGACAGAGCTTCCGCAGCGTTAGTGCAAGATTTAAAACAACGTGGTTTATTAGATGAAACCTTAGTTATTTGGGGTGGAGAATTTGGCAGAACTAATTTTTGTCAGGGGAATTTTTCTGAAGATAATTATGGAAGAGATCATCATCCCCGTTGTTTTTCCATCTGGATGGCCGGTGGAGGCGTTAAACCAGGTATTTCTTACGGTGAAACGGATGAATTTGGCTACAATATCGTTAAAGATCCTGTTCATGTTCATGATTTTCACGCAACGGTACTTCATCTCTTAGGAATGGATCATGAAAAATTGATCTACAAACATTTAGGAAGAAGATTTCGATTAACTGACGTTGCCGGGAAAGTGATTCCTGGTATTATTGCCTGATAAACTTTTATATTTAATTATATGCAGGGATATAAATCCTGGATTAGTAATATCCTCATTGGAGCTAATTTCCTCCTCTTTTTCCTGGCTATTTCAGCGGACAAGATCGTTTTACCGACCTTTCTTTCCTGGACAGGTCATTTTCATCCGCTTTTACTGCATTTGCCCTTAGGCATTGCTAGTTTTTCTATTATTTTATGGTTATTTAAAAGGAAATTTTCAGGAAGTTCATTTAATGAGATTTATGAATTAACTCTTTCTCTTTCAGCTGTTTCCAGTGTTTTTACCGCCTTATTGGGCTTATTTCTTTCAAAAGGCCAGGATTATGATGCCGTAATGCTCAGAAATCATTTGTGGAGTGGGGTCGCATTATCTTTCTTTACCTGGTTTTCCTGGTGGGTATTTACAAATCTTGAAAAAGTTAAACACTACTGGACGTATTTACAATTCTTTGGATTAGCATTGATGTCTTTTGCCGGCCATGCGGGAGGTTCTTTAACCCACGGTGCTGATTATCTGAATTTTCCAGATAAAAAAAAGGTTGATGAAGATGTCCAGGCTGTAATTACCGATTCTACAGCTTATTTCCAGCTGGCAGTCAGACCAATATTAGAGAATAAATGTGTTTCATGTCATAAAAAAGATAAGGCCAAAGGTGGCTTAATCCTTGCTTCTAATCCTAATACTACGTCTGACGTTTGGGTTGCAAAACATGCGAATTTCACTGAAATGCTGGCAGAAATGGCTCAACGTATTGATTTACCAATTACAGACAAGGAGCACATGCCTCCAAGGGGAAAGGAACCACTGGAGCCTCAAGAAATAGTTATACTAAAAAACTGGATAAATGCCGGAGGAAATACCAATGAGATTTTAGCGTCCATACAGCAAAATCATCCCCTTTTTTCCGACAAAGAATTACTCCAGCAATCAAGTTCAAAAGAAAGGAAATATTCATTCCCTTTCCTTTCCAGTAAAAAATTAGCCTCCTTGAATGACGCTTTTACTGTAGTTAGACAAATTGCTAATGAGTCTCCTGCCTTAAAGGCAGATTTTTTTATAGCGAAATCGTTTGAATTAAGTAAACTTGATAAATTAAGTGCTGCAAAAGAACAAATCATTCATATTAATTTAAGTAAAATGCCCATAAGGGACGAGGATCTTAGCTTGATAACGCTGTTTCCAAATCTTGAAAAACTTTTTTTAAATCAAACTGACATTACAGATAAGGGAATCCCCAGCTTAAAAAAATTAAATAAAATAAGGGTATTAAGTCTGTCGGGAACAGAGATTTCAATAAAATCCGTTCCAGTTTTAAATACAATGAAATCTTTGGAGGAAGTATATCTTTGGCATACCAATATCACAGAAGCAGAGTATCAGGACATCGTAAAGAAGTATAAGAATATTAAATGGTATTTTGGATTTTCACCAAGTTCAACAGATATTTTACCTCTGAATGGCCCGATACTCGAAAATAAATCGTTGGTTTTAATGGAAAATGATAGTATTAGGTTTAAAAAATCGATACCAGGTGCGGTTATTCGTTATACCGATGACGGCAGCGAACCCGACTCTTTATCTAGTCCAATCTATTCACATCCTCTTGTTTTTTCCAAACCTGTTACTCTTTCAGTCAAAATCTTTAAACCTGGCTGGATCTC
Source organism: Saprospiraceae bacterium (assembly GCA_044352635.1). Taxonomy (GTDB): domain Bacteria; phylum Bacteroidota; class Bacteroidia; order Chitinophagales; family Saprospiraceae; genus BJGN01. Next base: position 11,282 of record JBILDL010000002.1, read on the forward strand.
AAGCCCTACCTATACTTTTTCCTTCTTTAAAGCAGGATTAAAACCTGACAGTACGCGATGGTTGACCAGCCCTGAACCTGAGTATTTAGGGGCTGGAGTACAGAGTCTGACAGATAATAGTCTGGGTAAAATAGATCAATTCAGGGCGGGAAATTGGCTGGGATATAAGAATAAACCGATGGAGACATTATTCAGATTTAAGCCTGAAGATGCTGCTGCTATCCGTTTTGTTTCTGTGCATTATGGAATAAATGTTCAAAGCTATATTCTTGCTCCTCAATATGTTGAACTGTGGGGTGGGGATAGTGAAAAGAATATGAAGTTAATTAAAAAGGAAGTTCTCCCCATTTTAGTTAAGGAAAAATTAAACGAAGTTGGAACAAGTGCCGTTATATTGGAGGTGAAAAAACCAGCCAGATATTTCAAAGTGATTGTCAAAAATGTGGATAAATTACCAGTATTCCACCCCGGTAAGGGAGACAGAGGTTGGGTATTTATTGATGAGGTGTTCTTTAGTAAGTAAAATTAAAATATAATCTAATGTCTGATTTTTTGCATTTGCATTGTCATTCTCAGTATTCGTTGTTAGATGGTGCATCTCCTATTTCAGATATGATGGACAAAGCGCTGCAGGACGGGCAGTTGGGCGTTGCCCTTACTGACCACGGTAATATGTTTGGCGCTTTTAAATTTGTGTCGGAGGCAAAAAAGAGAAAAATAAAGCCAATTATTGGCTGCGAATTTTATTTGGTTAAGGATAGACACAGACGCGCTTTTTCAAGGGCAAAAGGAGAACAAGATGATCGTCATCATCAATTGCTATTAGCTAAAAACAAGGTAGGATACGAAAATTTATCTAAACTTTGTTCTTTAGGTTTTATAGAAGGTTTATACGGAAAATTTCCCAGAATTGACAAAGAGCTGTTACTGCAATATCATGAGGGTTTGATCGCAACAAGTTGTTGCATTGGTGCTGAAATTCCTCAGGCTATTCTAAAGGGAAATCTGGAGGATGCGGAAAATAAGCTTAAATGGTGGATTGATCTCTTTGGGGATGACTTTTATATAGAAATTCAGCGGCACCGGGGCATGGAGAATATCGATGGTTCCGGCGTTAGTCAGGAAGATGTAAATCAAGTTTTACTCACTTTTGCCAAAAAATATAACCTTAAAGTCATTGCAACAAATGACTCCCATTATATAAACGAAGAGGACTATTTGCCTCACGATATTTTGCTTTGTATAAATACAAATAGTTTTATTTCAGATGCAGATAGATTCCAATTTCCTTCCTCCGATTTTTACTTTAAGACGAAGGCAGAAATGCAAACACTCTTTAAGGACGTACCTTTTTCCTTAGAAAATACGATGGAAGTTTTTGAGAAGGTTGATACATTAGACCTCGCAAGAGATGTTTTGTTACCCGCTTTCCCTATGCCTCCTGAATTTACTGATCAGGACAGTTATTTAAGATATTTGACGTATGAAGGAGCAAAAAAAAGGTATCCGGAGTTGTCAGCAGCACTTTGTGAAAGAATTGACTTTGAACTGAAGGTTATTCAAAATTCAGGTTATCCCGGTTATTTTTTAATTGTTCAGGATTTTACCTCTGCAGCCCGAAAAATGAATGTGGCAGTAGGTCCGGGTAGAGGTAGTGCCGCAGGTTCTGTTGTGGCTTATTGCACAGGTATAACAAATATTGACCCGATTAAATACGATTTACTTTTCGAACGTTTTTTGAATCCTGAAAGGGTTTCTCTTCCTGATATTGATATTGACTTTGACGACGAAGGGAGACAGAAAGTTTTAGACTATGTGATTGATAAGTATGGTAAGAATAAAGTAGCACAAATTGTTACCTACGGAACAATGGCTGCAAAATTATCGCTTCGCGATGTAGGTAGAGTGATGCAAATTCCTCTTCCTGAGGTAGATAAGGTGACTAAAACTTTTCCAAATGCATTGAACGCCACCTTATCAAAGGTTCTGGAAGAAAAAGATATCAATGCTAAACTTAAAGGCGATTTAAGAAATGAGGAGGTTGAAAAGGCTTACCAATTCAGAGATCTGTCAAAAGGAGACGACGCCATAGGGAAAATGATTCGCACGGCTAAACGATTAGAAGGGTCAGTGCGAAATACAGGTATTCATGCTTGTGGTGTGGTGATTACCCCAGATGAGATCACGAAGTATGTTCCCGTAAAAGTCGATAAGGATAGTGGAATGTTGGTCACGCAGTTTGATAATAGTGTGGCAGAGTCTGCAGGGTTACTAAAAATGGACTTTCTGGGTCTTAAAACACTCACTATTATTAAAAATGCTGTCAAAATGGTTAATCTGAATCATGGTATTGATTTAGATATGGATAGTATTCCATTGACGGACGAAAAGACATTCAAGCTTTTTCAAAATGGTGAAACAGTAGGTATTTTTCAATATGAAAGTCCGGGAATGCAAAAATATTTGAAAGAGTTAGTACCCACGACTTTTGAAGATCTCATAGCTATGAATGCCTTGTACAGACCCGGGCCTATTAGCTACATTCCTAATTTTGTAAGCAGGAAACATGGTAGAGAAAAGATAACTTATGATCTTCCAATCATGGAAGAAATATTAAAGGATACCTACGGAATTACCGTTTATCAGGAGCAAGTTATGTTGCTTTCTCAAAAATTAGCTGCCTTTACAAAGGGTGAGGCTGATGTATTGCGAAAGGCGATGGGGAAAAAGCAAAAATCAGTCCTTGACACTATGTTACCTAAATTTTTAAGTGGTGGGAAAGAAAATGGACATCCAGAGGAGGTTTTATTGAAAATTTGGGGTGATTGGGAAGCCTTTGCTTCTTATGCCTTCAATAAATCGCATTCTACTTGTTACGCTTTTGTTGCTTTTCAAACAGCTTATTTAAAAGCACATTTTCCGGCAGAATTTATGGCTGCCGTTCTTACGAATAACAAAGGAAATATTTCTGATGTTACTTTCTTTTTACAAGAATGCAGAAGAATGGGTCAGCCTGTTTTAGGCCCAAATATTAATGAAAGTGGCGCAGATTTTACAGCCAATAAAAATGGTGCCGTTCGTTTTGGATTAGTTGCTCTAAAAGGAGTGGGAGAGGGGCCGGTGGAAGAAATTCTTAATGCCAGATCAAAGGAAGGTCCGTTTACTGATTTTTTCGATTTTATGAGAAGAATGACTTCTCAGTCCGTTGGAAAAAGAGTCGTAGAAAGTTTGGTCTTATCAGGTGCTTTCGATGATTGTAACGAAGCCTTTAGATCGCAATATTTTGCTCCCTCCGATAAGTATGAATCTCTTATTGAGCATGCTACCCGTTATGGACAAGCCATAAGACAGGGAGCTGCCGGAGGTGGGCTATCCTTGTTTTCAGATACAGAAGAAATCATGATTCCTGAACCTGTATTCCCTCCCGTGTCAGATTGGAATCTTTTGGAAAAATTAAGACGGGAAGAAGAGGTTACTGGTTTCTTTATTAGCGGACACCCCTTAGATGATTATCACTATGAAATAAAGCAATTTACTACCTGTTCCCTCGATTCTTTAGCCAATCATCAGCAAAGACCCTTTGTTATGTTAGCTGGATTGGTATCAAAAGTTACTCACAAGGTGTCTAAAAATGGAAATGGTTGGGGCGTATTTGAAGTGAGTGACTTTAGTGGAATGTTTGAGTTTAGATTGTTTGGTACAGAATACCAACAATTTAAGTTCCTTCTGGATGAAGGCATGACCGTATTTCTTAAGGGGAAATTTCAAGCAGGATGGCGTGATCAGGGAATGGAATTTAAATTATTGGAAGTAACTCTTTTAGAAGATATTGCTTCTAAGTTGACCAAAAATGTGACGCTTCGTCTTCCCTTGGAGGGAATTAATACTTCCCTGATAAATGATTTAGAACTTCTTATTAAAAACGAAAAAGGAGCCCATACTGTGAAAATTGACGTTATAGATAGGTCAACTAAAAGTAAGGTCTCCTTTTCTATGAAAGATAAAAAAATACACGCAAATACTCAATTCATTAGAAAACTAGAAAAAATGGGTATTGAGTGTATTCTGAATATTACATAAATTTTAATGCTTTGACGAAGTAGGTTAAAACAAATGGCAGGGCTAACCAGAACCACTCGTCTGCAAAAGCCAAGAGAGCAATCATTCCAGCAAGAGAAATCAGGAATATTACCCAATCACTTTTAGTTGTATCTTTAACAGTTTCCATGTTTTTATTTTTTTTGTAAAGGTAAAATGAAATAGTGAAAATACCAATGGTTTTTTAAACAATGGTTTCCTGTTCAGGGCCTAATTCTCCTTCCCATTTGCTTATAACAGTGGTAGCTAGTGCGTTACCTATAACATTTGTCCCGGACCGAAACATGTCACAAAAATGGTCAATAGGTAGAATTAAGGCAATACCTTCCGGGGGAATATTGAACATGGATAAGGTAGCCGTAATAACAACCAAAGAGGCTCTGGGTACCCCAGCAATTCCTTTACTGGTTAGCATGAGCACCAGTAACATCGTTATTTGTGTTCCAAAGTCCAATTGAATACCATAAGCCTGAGCTATGGCAATACTGGCAAAGGTCATGTACATCATGCTCCCGTCTAAATTAAACGAGTATCCTAATGGAAGAATAAAGGAGACAATTTTATCCTTACATCCGAATTTTTCAAGTTCCTCCGTTAGTTTTGGGAACACCGCTTCACTACTTGTAGTACTAAAAGCGATAATAATAGGTTGAATAATTCTTTTGAGGAGTCCGGGAAGACGATCTCCCAAAAAGATTTTTCCGAAAGCAAGTAATACAATCCATAAGACTGCAATGCCAATGAGAAAAAATCCCATGTATTTTCCGTAAAAATAAAATATACCTAAGCCTTTGGTGGCAATAACGGCTGCAATAGCACCAAAAACACCGAGAGGAGCCACATTCATTACATAACCGACCATTTTTAAGATAGCATGTGCCACCGCATCCAAACCCTTTACTATGACCTTACCATTTTCACCTAATCCAGCAGTAGCTACACCAAAGAGAATGGAGAATATAACAATTTGCAATATTTCGTTTTGTGCTAAGGCTTCGAAAATACTTCTTGGAAAAAGATGAACTACAAAATTCTCTAAGGAAAAAACTTGAGTTTTACTTAAAACATCTGCAGCAGCACTGGCATCTGCATTATCTAAATCTATGCCAACCCCAGGTTTTAGTATGTTCACTAAGATCATTCCGATCGTTAAACTCATAAGGGAAGCTGAAATAAACCATAACATTGCTTTGCCTCCAATGCGTCCAACAGTCTTTAAATCACCTAATTTTGCAATGCCAACAACGAGGGTGGAAAATACAAGTGGAGCGATAATCATTTGTACCAAAAGCAAAAATATCTTGGTTAAAATTTTAATGCGTTCAGCGAATATCGCAATAAATTCAGGGGAAGATTGAGTGTGGACGGTATATCCTAAAAGGACACCCGCTACCATGGCTATGATAATGTATAGCGTAAGATTATTAGCTTTTTTCACGTTTTGTTAATTTTTCTAAATATAAGCAATACTCGGTTAAATAATAGGGGTTGGAATAATTTTCTGGTTTAACAAAAAGGCATGTAAGTCTTCAGGTGTGGTAAAATGGACAGCGTCCATACCCGCTTTTATAGAGGCATCTACATTCCTAAGATTGTCATCAATGAAAAGAGCTTCTTCCGGATTAATGTCAAATCTTTCAAATAGCAATTCATATATCTTTGGATCTGGCTTTGCGAGTTCCTCTCTTCCTGATACTAATATACCCTCAAACCAGTCAAGGAAAGGAAATTTATCCCAGGCTATAGGCCATGTTTCAGAGGACCAGTTAGTCAGAGCATAAAGTTTGTATTTTTTTTGCTTAACCAAATAGTCCAAAATTTTTACCGTTGCTTCAATGGAACCATTTAACATTTTCTCCCATTGTCCGTAAAAAGCACCTATTTCCTTATCCCAAAGAGGATGATTTTCAATCAGACTATCCGTTGCTTCCTTTAAACTCCTGCCAGCATCTTGTTTCTCATTCCATTCGGGGGTACAAATCTTAGCTAAAAATAGCTCCATTGCTTCGTCGTCATTAAATATTTCCCGGTAAAGATATCTTGGGTTCCAATCAATTAGCACACCACCTAAATCAAATACGATGGTTGTTAGATTTTCCCTGTTAGTTTGCATGGTATTGAAATTTAACACCACAATGTACTAAAAAATACAGTAAAACGGCAGAGTAGAAGGGTTCAACTTGTAAAGATTAATAAAAGATCATTTTACTGTGCCTGATTTTTTAATAATTCTGCAATGGTATTTTCCATTTCTGCAATGGTATTATTTTTTTCTGCAATGGTATTTTCCTTTTCTGTAATGGTATTTTCCTTTTCTGCAATGGTGCTGTCTTTTATTTTAAGTTCCTCCTCTTTTACTTTAAGGTTTTTAAAATATTTCATTTCACTGTCCCGGTATCCAGCATAAATTGAGCGCCACGCTTCTTGTTCAATTTCAAAAAGCTTTTTTTGTTTAGGATCTATGCCCGTATAATGAAGAATGTCAGTGACAATTTTTAAATCATCACTATCTATTTTATGAGTAAATTCCTTTACAAATTTTTTATCGTCTATAAAATTTGATTGTTCAAAAAGACTAAGTAATTTATCGAGTCTTGACTGAAATTTGCCTGAAATTCTATTAACTTGAATAATAAAACTATCATGAGTTAATTTCTCAATGAATTCACTTTTTTTACTAATTATTTTTTTTGATAATAAATCTTTGTAATTTCTTTCGATTTTTATGCATGCCGTTTCTATTTCTGGTAAGTTGAAGCCTAAAATGTAAATGGGAATAATAGGCAAAATCAACGTTTCTCCATTTACGGTATCTTCCTTTTTATAATTTTCAGCCAAATAGTTTCTAAATCTCATTAAATCTATATGATTCCTGGCTTTTTGAATTTCAATGATCACTTTTATATATTCTCCACTTTTCGTTTTTATAGTAGCGATAAAATCTAAGCGAAAGAATGACAAATTGGCTAATTTATTTTCATACGTAAATTCCTGAGGTTTTAAATCTATGGTATCAATAGGTTGATCTATTAGTGTTCCGATAAAGAATTTAGCTACTTTATCGTTTTCCATCATTCTTTTGAATACTAGATCGTAAATGGGGTTCGCTATGATCATATCTTTGGGAGTTTGTAAGTTTTTTCAAAGATACACCTTAATCAAGCAATAAATTTTGACTAAAATCGGACAGATCACGCGAAAAAATATCTGTTTATTTCTCTACTTTTCGAAAAAATACTTACCCTTCCAAGCATGATAAAGTTGGTCGGATATTCTTAAAATATTGGTGAAAATTAAGGGAATCATTACTATATGAAATTTCTGTGGTAGTATTTTCCAGCCAGCGAGAACAGTAAGGTTCAAGACTAGGAGTAAAAAGAGTAGATATTTTCCATTTTTCCCTAAAAATAAATTTAAAATGACAAGTAGGTATAAAGGGTTAGCCCAAAGCAGATTCATATTTTTATGCGTGACAAAGTGATCTGTTCCCACCCACATAAAAACAAAAAGAATACCTGAGAGTGAAATCAGGCTAAAAAAGACAGTGTCAAAAATTTTAGTCCATCGCTTTGTATAATAAAAGGTGAATATCAGTGCCATAAAAAAGAGCAGGCAACTTACTAATATAGGACTTAGAAGGAATGAATCAGAGGGTTGTGGCTGGTTTTGAAATAAGATATTGATTTTATTTTTAGCAAGAGGTTGACCATCCAAAAAGGCATTTTCTAAGTGCTTTTCTAAATAGTCGGGAAGAAACATTTCATCTCTAAACGTGGCTATCGCGTCGGCTGGTAAACCAAGAATCAGGTAAAAACCTACATTTATCCATGAGTTTTGACCTACATATTCCGCTAAAAAATGACGAAAAGAAGCTTTTTTTACTAAACTGGTATCTGGATAATTTGCCTTAAATTTATTTTCCAGTATATCTCTGATTCGCGTGGCACAATTATCGAAGAAAAAATCATAAGGATATTCTCGATTTTCAGGAAGATAATTGACAGATAAAAAATTTATTAAGGCTAGTCTTTCTTTTTCATTGAGGTTTATTTCTAATTCTCTGCACTGTCTGTTTTCTTCAATATAGGCATTTAAAAATGCATCAAATCTTTGAATACCAAGTTGATAAGGTAATTTTCCACGAATAAATTTCACATAGAACCCAGGCGTATTAAAATCAAACAAACCATAATTGAATACTAAATCCTGCCCTGAAAGAGTATCGGTAATTCTGATGGCGCTATGACCAAACTGGGCATATAAATCTTCCCCGGGGGAAGATGTTAACAAACTAACTTTAGTATGTTCAGAAAGGTACAAAGGGACACCCTTTTGACAAAATAATTGCGCTGGTTTGCACATTAAAAGCAATAAAACTGGCAATAATTTTAAGAATAAGGAAAAATGGCTGTCAGGCTTCATTTTTAATTTGTATGCGTGAAAATAAAATAATACTTACAACGAAAATAACGCTTAAAAACAAAATGCTAAAGCGCATACTTCCCGTAAGCTGATTTAAAAATCCAAAGATAAAAGTTCCTAAAATAATGGCTGACTTTTCCAATATATCATATAGGCTAAAATAGGATGTATTGTCACCCGTTTTTTTTGGTATTAATTTAGCGTAGGTTGACCGCGAAAGTGATTGAACAGCACCCATGACAAAACCAACGGCGGCGGCTAAAAAATAAAAATGACTTTTTATATAGGTCATATAAGCGACCATGCATACGATGGTCCAAATAAATAAAATAAACATTAATGTTATTTTATTTCCCCATTTCGTGGAACATAGGGAGGCTACATAAGCGCCTACAATACCCAAAAGTTGTATGCATAGAATGACTATTATTAGTTCAGACGTTTCAAAATGAAGTTCTTTTTCAGCAAAAGTGGCGGCCATATATAAAATGGTTTGAACGCCCGCACTGTAAGTGAAAAAAGAAAATAAAAATTTGTATAATTCAGGATATTGTCGGGAGGATTTCCAAACTTTTAAAAATTCGTTTATTCCATTTTTAAAAGGATTTTCGTAAGAAGTGCGGCGGTTATCGTCGGGTAATTTTGATAAAGATTGAAGTGAAAAAATGAGCCACCAGCCCCCAACTAATACAAAGGATAATCTTACGGGAAGGGTAGTGCCTTCGTCCATACCAAAATAACCAGGTTTTTGAATCATTATCAAACAGAAGCTTAAAAGAATAAGACTACCTAAAAAGCCTAAGGAAAAACCTTTAGCACTCACTCTGTCATATTGGTCGGGACTAGCAATTTCAGGAAGAAAAGCATTGTAGAAAACCAATCCACCTGCAAAACCGATGAGACCTAATAAAAATAAGAGGATTCCCAATGAAATTTGTTCCATGCCTTGAAAAAAGAATAATCCAATACAAGAGAAGGATCCGAGAAGCGTAAAAAACAATAAAAACTGCTTTTTCTTTCCACTATAATCAGCTATTCCAGATAGAAGGGGAGAAACTAACGTTAGTATAATATAGG
>JBILDL010000127.1:0-6589 GCA_044352635.1 Saprospiraceae bacterium
GAGGCTATAATTAGCGATAAAAAAGTACAAATTATGCACGATGTGAAATATAATTTCTAAATATTTTTATTTAAAAAACTGATTTACTAATAATTATAAATTTATTTGTGAATTACACTAAAAAAAATATTTAAAAAGGATTTGAAAAATCTTTATTATTAATGAAAGAAGGATCAGATAACATATTTAAAAAGGCAATTAAATCCTTTTTATCTCTATCAGAAAGCTTAAAAGGAAGAATATTAGGATCTTCATTAATGACACCATGCCCTCCTTTTTCATACTGTTCCAATACTTCTTCCAATGTTTTAAATCTACCGTCATGCATATAAGGAGCAGTAAATGCAATATTTCTTAGCGTTGGAACCCTAAATCTACCACTATCGTTAATGTTTTGGGTAGCATTTCTTCTTCCCGGGTCTTTGAAATCAAGAAGTGAAGCTACATAATCAAGACCATTATTTCTAAACTGGTTATCTGTAAATAGCGGATTAAAATGGCAATGGCTACAACCTGGATGGTTAATATTACCTGCAAATTCTATAAAAAATAACTCTATACCTCTGGCTTCATCTTCTTCGGGAAAACCTTTTTGTCCCCATATTACCTGATCATATCTGGAATTTCCGCTAATTAGAGTTCTTTCAAATTGCGCGATGGCCCTGGCTAACAAATCAATGGTAATCTCATTTTTTGCAGTGATACCAAATGCCTCTTTAAATAAAGCGGGATACATTTTACTTCTTCTCAACCTCAATTCTACCTCTTGAATGGTATTATTCATCTCCAAAGGATCTTCAATGGGATGGAGAACCTGATTTTCTAATGAATTCACTCTCCCGTCCCAGAAAAAACCTCTGGTGTTGTAAGCAAGATTGACCAATGCCATACTATTTCGGATACCGACTAAACCTTTTTCACCCTTACTTAAGGGCAAGCCGTCAGTAAATGACTTATCTAATGAATGACAACTGGCACATGATTGGGTACTATCTTTTGAAAGAATTGGGTCATAAAATAATCTTCTTCCTAATGCAACACCTTTAACTGTCAATACATTATCAGAAGGAATAATGGGTTTAGGTAACCAGGAAGGAACATTTAGAACATAAGGAGTAGAATCTGGAACAGCTTGTTTAAAGGCAAGATCCTCTAAACAATCAACACATATTTCGGGGTCTTTTTTACAAGAAAATAAAGAAAGTCCCAGGGTAAGGAAACAGCAAAAAATCAATATTCTATGCATAATCACCTATATTTGAATATTAAAACGAATAATTAGATTAAAAGTTTCTTTATTTGACGGCTATTCCTCCGTTTTTAGGTCGGTTAAGGTATGTAAAAAAGCAATTACGTCGGAAATATCTTGTTTTGACAGATTAAGATTTCTAACATTAGGATTTACATTAAATCCCGGGTTTCCACCCATATTATAATGATTCATAACTTCCTCTAATGATTTTAATCTACCGTCATGCATATATGGAGCTGTTATGGCTATATTTCTTAGGGTGGGAACTTTAAATTTAAAACGGTCATTAGGATTCAAGGTTACTGATTCTCTTCCTTTCTCGGTTGATTTGCCATTTAACTCGTCCTCTGTGTGAATCCCATTATTTTGAAAGGACAAATCGGTAAATAAAGGATCAACATGGCAGTGGCTACATTCAGCGCTCGGCAATAAAGGATCAGCATCAAAAAAAATAGTCCAACCACGTTTTTCATTGGGTGTGAAATTCATTTCTCCCCTCATTACGGCATCAAATTTTGAATTATTTGAAAGTAAGGTTCTCTGATACTGCGCTAAAACCGCAGCAATTGTAAATGAATCAATAAAAATATCACCGTATATATTTTTGAATGCCTTGGCATAAACAGCTGATTCATTGATTCTTTTTTCAGCAATAACCCAGGGAAGCCCCATTTCCAGAGAGCTACTTACTGGTATAAGCGCCTGCTTTTCCAAGCTTGAAGCACTACCATCCCAGAATAAACCCTTAGAATGAAAACCTATATTTAATAAAGATGGAGCACTTCTCGATAAAGGAAATAACCCATTAGAAACCTTCTTTCCATCTGTAAAAGCTAAAGAGGGTAAATGACAGGTGCTACAACTTATCTTCTTATTTATGGAAAGTATAGGGTCGAAAAACAACTTCTCCCCAATGGCCACTTTTTCCATATCATGAAGATTATCTTTTGGCCATACCATTGGGGGAAAGTCGTTGACTACGGAGGTATTCCGTTTACAAGTGCTGAAAATTACCAATGTAATGAGAAGAGGCCATTTTAACATCTTATCGATATTTCAATCCCTGCTGCAAATTGGTCATTAAAAAAGAAACTAAGTCTTTATTTACGCTATGATCCGTCGTGATTTTTCTAAAATCAAGAAAATTATTCTGGTCTTTCCAAATGATATCTTTAACATCAATAGTTAGAACCATTTCAGAAGATTCTTTACTTATAGAAATAGGCTTATTCCATGAAACGGACTTATAAAATGCATCTCCCCCTGAATGAAAGGTTAATTTGGTAGCGAATTTTCCGGAATTATCCACATCTGCATTTCCTTCTATTTTTGAAAATACATAGCCTGCTGCCCACGACCAATAGTTATCATCCAATGGGTGTGGGGGCGGATAAGAAGCTGGTCCTGTAGCATTTAATCGTGGGGCAACACCGACCCCAGTTTGAAAACCGGTGTAATTTCCAATAGGAATATTTTTAAATACCAGCTCGACCCCTCTCTCAGCTGCAGATAATGATTGTATGTCCTTAAAATTTACTAACACCACTTCAGATAGCAATACTTTTTCTTCTGCTACTCCAACTCCTTTTATTAAATATAAATCTGAAAGGTAAAAATTGAACAATTGAAATTTAATTTTGACGCCATCCGTGTATTCATAATTCTGGTTATACATTTGCAAAGGTAAACCGTTAAAAGTACCGATTACCCGCAATTTAACATCCACGGTTGGAACTATTGGCGTTTCATTATTACAAGTAAAGAGACTAAAAGATAACAGAATAAAAAGCAATTTATTCATAACAAAAAATTTATTGATTAATCAATGACCTCTAAAACAGTAACTATTTTAAAAGAATTTACCAGATTGACCATCCATTTTTTTCGAATAATTTCAGGGGGATCTTTTGAAAAATCTAATCCTTTGAACCATTTAGCATAATCAACTTCAAGCGTAATTTCCTGGTGATACCCTGCTTTTACTTTCGTAAAAACGGGAACATCAATGGTATTCAAGAGATCACTACCACTTAAACTGATATTAATACTTGATTCTAAGGGAACAGCCTTTCGTTTCAATTGCATATTAGCAAATATATATCCTTTTTCCTTTTGATACAAATAACTTTGATTAACAACGAGAGGGTGATTTGGAGGAAATTCAGTCGGAGTAAGCACGTTAGCTGGCGCCTTTACACCCAGGGTAAATCTTAGGGCTTTAACACCTAATCCATTATGAAAAACCGCAGCAACTTTTTTCTTTTGAAAAAGATTAGGATTTCCTATTAAGAAACTATTGGAAAAGGAATAAAAAACAGAATCTCTTTGGAGATTTACCGTTCTTACGAATAAAGAATCGAATACCGGGACCTCTCCGCCCTCTAAATCAACCAAATGAAAGTCAGAGAGTATAAAAGATAAATTTTCGATAATAAAAGAGTCACCCTGGTCAAAAGCATAAGATTGATCTTTATAGATTACCGGATAAAGTGAATCTCCCTGTGAAATACGGTGTCTCAGTATTACCCTTAGCTCCGGGAATTTACAACAATCAAGGCAATTTATATCCGCATTTACAGAAAAATTAGCATACCTATAATCTAAACAACCTTCTTTTTGATCTTCGTTACAAGCGGAAAGATAAAATAAGCAAACAAAGAAGAAAAGATAGATATTCCACTGACCTTTAGCGATTATCCTTGTCCATTTTATTAGCATAATCTTTTAATAAACTTTTTACAGCCTGTTTTACCTGAGATGAAAACTCTTTCGTGATAATCCAATTATAGTAATTCCTATCATTATATAATACTTCACCAGCTGGTTTCCCTTCATATTTACCAAAGTTAAAAACAACAGTACCATCTTTTTCTACCCTAAGCTTTTGTGTAGCGTCAACAAAGCGTAAATCGTTGGTAAAATCATGTAACTGTTGAATATCCGCTGTTATGGGCGAAGGGCCGACCACACCGTCTTCATTTTCCACCTCCTTACCGACATACTTAGCCAATTGACCCTCAAATACAGAGATAGTGGCACGTACATCAGATAAAGCATCGTGGGCATCAACGAGCTCCTTTTGGCAATAAAAACGCAAGGCAGCCTTTAAAGTCCTTGGTTCCATTTTATAAAAAATCCGCTGAACATCAATGGTCCTTCTTTTGGACATATCAAAATCGATGCCTACCCTGGCAAATTCCTCGATTAACATGGGAATATCAAATCTGTTAGAATTATACCCAGCTAAGTCAGCCTCCCCAATAAACTTATTGATTTTATCTGCAACTTGAGAAAAAACAGGCTTGTTTGCCAAGTCTTTAGCAGATATTCCATGTACTTGAAAGGCTTCTTCTGAAATAGGCACACCCGGATTTATTAGTAATGATAACTCCTCGACAGGCTTATTATTTTTAGGATACTTTATAATGGCAAGCTGCAAAATTCTGTCTCTTAATACATTTAATCCTGTACTTTCGATATCAAAAAAACATAAATCCTTATCTAGTGTAACCGTCATTTAACTGTTTTTAGTTTGTCTATTCTAGCCTTTAAGGCACTGGTATAATGAGTACCAATTTGTCCATCAGGTTTGCTGAATATAAAATATCCTTCATAACCTGGTAAATATTCCAGTAATAGTTGTGCTTTATCAAAGCCCATAGCCATACAAGCGGTAGCAAGTCCATCTGCCATAGTACATTTCGGACCAAAGACAGAAACGCTTAAGAGCGTATTCTTTTCAGGAAATCCAGTGTATGGATTTAAAGTATGGCTATATTTTACCCCCTTCACCTCGTGGAAATTTCGATAATTACCTGATGTTGAGATGGTTTCATTTTTTAATGAAAAAATAGTTTGAATAGCATTTACTTCGGCATCTTCTCTAGGAATATTAATTCCCACCTGCCAAAAAGCACCCTTTGCATTTTTATTTTTTGCTGAGAACTCTCCACCTAAATCTACTAAATAATTTTTCACCCCTTTTTTATCAAGGAACGCAGCAAGGACATCTATGGCATATCCCTGAGCAATACCTCCGAAATCAAGCTCCACCTGAGGAAATTTCTTTTTAAAAAGAATAGAGTCATTTTTTTCGATCCATTCAATATTTTTCAAACCAACGAATTTCAAGAGGGAATCAACTTTTGCGCTATCTACTGTAGTTACCGGTTTTCTACCTGTATAGCCAAAACCCCAATAATTAATTAATGGACCAACGGTAGGGTCAAACATTTGCGTAGATAGATCAGCTACCTTTTGCGCATATTTGAAATTCTCAATAAAGTGAGTCGCGGAAACGGGAACGGAGAAAGTACTTTCTGATTGATTAAAACGAGATATCGTCGAGGACGGAATATACGTTGAAACGTCATCATTAATGGCAATTAAAATAGAATCCAACTCGTTAAAAAAATCTCTATTCAATGAATCCTTATAGGTAACTCTATAATAAGTGCCCATGGTTTTACCTTCCGCTACCTGATATGTGTCGATGGTTTCTATTTCTTTTGAACAAGAGAAAGTCAAGGCAATTAAAAACGGTATATATAAAATAAAGTTGCACTTACTTGTAAATGAATACATTTTACTGTTTTCTGTTCATTAATGAATCTAATGAGTACCAACCTGCTCCTTGTAAGAATAAAACTACATAACTAACCAGATAAAAAACAGGCAATTCCTGGTCACCAAATGGATCTGAAATATGAACCATTAACCAGGCAACCAACATGGTTATTATTAGAGGGATGGCAGATAATCGGGTAAATAGCCCTAACATTATTAAAATAGAACAAAATACCTCTGCAAAAACAGCTAAAGCTAAGGAAGGCACCGGACCCAAACCGAATGGGTCAGCAAAGGTAATCTCTTCATCCCCGAATAATTTATTAAATTTCCTTAATCCGTGGCCATAAAACATAGCAAAACCAACATAAAGTCTTAATAAAAGCAAGGCTAAATCAGTCTTTTTTTCCTGTGTCATACTAAATAAAATTTATAATTAATCAATCAAGCCTTCCTTTTTAGCTTCCTCCCCTAATCCATGTAACTGAATGGGCTTTTGCTTCTTTTTAACTCTCATGTTCAGAAATTCGACTACTAAAGAGAAGAAAATCGCAAAATATAAATAGCCTTTAGGAATGGTACCTATTTCCGCATCAAATACTTTAAGATGGGCTAAGTGGGCCGCCTCCGTCATTAACATGAACCCTATTAAAATAAGGAAAGATAATCCCAGAATTTGAATAGAAGGATGTTCATTTACAAATTTACTGACTGGAGCAGCAAAGACAAGCATAATTCCCACGGATGTTATTACCGAAAATATCATGATAA
>JBILDL010000128.1:0-6550 GCA_044352635.1 Saprospiraceae bacterium
CCTTTTTAGAGGGCTCCTGGAATGGGAAATATACTTATGGTATTCAAAATGAATTTGGTTATCCTTTTGAAATTTTTATTCGTATCAATGGACGAAAAATAACGGGAAGAAGTTATCTGGTAACCCCGGATAAAAGAAAAGTAGAAATGGATATTAGTGGTTATCTTTTTCAGGATCTTTCCTTTATTATTGAGGAAACAGCTATTATTAAATCACCGGAAACTTCAGAAAATTCATTCTTCAGGAAATATCAACTTCGCTTTAAAGGAGATATATGGACAAAAAATCTGGAGGGTTACTGGCAAGAAATTATTGAAAATAACTTCGACAGAACAAGAAAAGTGGGAAGGGTACTATTAACCAAAGAAAAGGAAAATAAAGCATAAAAAGCTTAAAACCACCCGTGTTTTTCCCAATCTTCTGCTATATCAATGTCTGGAAGGGTTTTGAGTAGGCTATATGTCGTGTTATTCATACTTATGCGTTGAATAGTCTCACTCGATACAGTATCAACACTCCAGGTCATATTTTGAAATAAATAATCATTGGGTTTTTTCATACCAATTAAATAGTAGCCGCCATCATCGGAAGGACCCAATACCACGTCAGTATTTTTCAAAAAGAGAATGGATTCTTCGAGTACATCAGTGGTCAAATGGGGGATATCGGTTCCAATTAAAATTACAGAAGAATGAAACGGTAAAAGTTCGTTAAATGCAGCTTTCATTCTAAGGCCTAGATCGGTTATAGGATCTTGTTTTCTTTTTATAAAAAAATCATCCTCCCATAGATCAGGTTCTAAGGGTATATATTCGCTATAATACACGTAACATTTTCCAGAAAAGCCGAAACAAACATTTCGTATCCGTTCACACAACGCCAAATAAATAGCTAAAGCTTTGTCATCCCCTAAAGAAGATGCCAGGCGGGTTTTGACATGACCGCGCCTGGCATTTTTTACAAATATTACGAGAGCGTTTGACTTCAACATAGGTGTCAAACTACAATAAGGGTTTATTTTTCAACAGTAAAGAGCTCTTCTTCTTTCACAACAATAACCTTATCACCTTGTTTTAACTTCTTAAATATCAGTGAATAAGGAGCTGATACTACTTTAGCACCTTTCTTTAAACCGGTAAGAATTTCTATGTAGGAGTCATCTTGAATGCCTGTTTTAACCTCTATCATTTGAATGGTATCTCCTTTTTCATATACAAATACCACTTCACGTAATTCATCTATTTTTTTGTTAGACGCCCCCCCATCTGTCTCTGATTTCGCTTCCTTTTTAGGCAGACCTTCTTTTTCTCGCGTCGTCACAGATTGAATAGGAACGGTAAGGATATTTTCTTTGATGGTTGTTTTAATTTCAACGGCCGCAGACATACCTGGACGGAAGGGATATTTTCGTTGAGAAGTAACTAAATCGGCATAAGACTGTGGGTCAATTTTGATTCTTACCTCAAAATTCGTTACCTGATCAGTAGCCAGGGCTGCACCGCCCATAGAAGCTGAATTTTTGGAAGAATTGGCAATTTGACTTACACGGCCTACAAATTTTCTGCCAAGATAAGCATCGACTTCTACAGATACTTCGTCATTTAATTTTACTCTGGGAATATCATTTTCACTTACATCGACCCTTACCTCCATGGCATTCAGGTTAGCAATGCGCATAATTTCAGTACCTGTCATTTGAATAGTACCTACAACCCTTTCCCCCTTTTCAATATTCAATAAAGAAATAATGCCACTTTCAGGCGCAACGATAGTCGTTCTGTTTAGACTGGTTCTTAATTCCTTTAAACTTGCTTCTGCACTAGCCACTGAATAGTCAGCACCTCTTGCAGCATCTTGAGAAGATCTAATACCAGCATCTGAGGCACGTAAATTAGCTTCCAAAGATTTTAGATTAGACTGTGAGGCCTGGAAATCAGCGTTTGAAATAACGCCGTCTTTAAAGAGTTTTTCATTTCTTTTATGAATTTCACGGGCATTATCCAATTGTGCGATAATTTGCTCTTTCTGCGCTTTGATGTTTTCAATTTGAGAACGACTATTGGCAGCCTGAGCTTTTGAACTATTGACAAAGGCAACACCACGTTCAACTTGAGACACGTAAGCATCCGGATTAATTTTGGCAAGCACTTGTCCCTGGACAACGGAATCACCCTCTTGTACGTAAAGTTCAACGACTTCACCTGAAACATCGGAACTTATTTTTACCTCAACAATAGGGAATATTCGACCACTAGCCGAAACTCTTTCCTCAATAGTTCTTATTTGAGCTTCTTCCAAAGCTACTTTATCACCTTCCTTTCTGTTTTTTCCTTTAAAATAGGCAACGGCAACCAAAGCAATAACTGCCACGCCAGCGACGTAAATCCAAAGGTTTTTTCTTTTCTTATTAATCATGATGGGTAAGTTTTTCTTTTGCAGTTAATTAATCAAGGGTGATAGGTCTTCCCTGATAAAAATCTACTTGTTTTAGGTTAAATAAATGTTGAAATCTGGAACGGATTCTATCTGATTTGGCTCTTTCCATATTGGTTCTTGCCGTGTTTAATTCTAAAGAATTGATGGCGCCAAGTTCATATCTTTTTTGTGCATTTTCAAATGCAGCCGTAGCCGCCTTTAATGACAAATTAGCTGCTTGTAAAGTTCTTTGGGATGCTCTAACCGCTGTGAGGGTCTGTTCTATTTCAGTGCGTAACTGTTGGCGGGCCTGCTCTTTGGCAACTTCATTAGAAATAACCCCTAGTTTCGCCCGCTCAATGTTTATCTTTACCTGACGGTTATTGTAAATGGGAATATTAAGTTGTAATCCAAGACTTTGTCCAAAATTTTCACCTATCTGATCGAAGTATTCTTTTTTGGCAAAAGTGGGTACATTTTGTTCTATCTCCAACGCGACGGGTATATTGTTAATAAACACATTTTGCTTCACTTTGGTAACATCAAACCCAGTAATGGTTCTTGCCTGGTTAGAAAAATTGGAACGAAGACTGGCAAAAAGAGAAAGAGTGGGTAATAAATTAGCTTTCGCCTGTAAAATACCAATATTAGCTGCCTGTAAACGTTTTTCTGCTGCTTTAACCTGAGGTAAAATATCTACAGCTCCAACAAATAATTCATTGGCTGAAATACCGTCAACGTCTGCGTCTTCGGGAACTTTGATTTCAGGTTTTTCTATGTCAAATGGCGTTCCATCGGGAATAAGTAAAAACTGCCTTAAGATTAAATTAGATCGTATAAGGAAATTTTCTGCTTCTATGAGCGCTTGCTGATCTAAGGCTAAAGCAGCTTCAAAATCATATCTCTCATTGATTGGTCTCGCTCCCACCTCAATAAAACGATTGATTTGATTAAGTTGATTTTGAGATTGAAATAATCTCGTTTTGGCTATGACCAATTGTTCATCAGCTAAAAGCACATTCAGATAAGCAGCAGCAACCTGTAAACCCAGGTTATTTTCTGTAGCTTCAGCTTCTAATTTACCTGCTTCCAGCTCATACTTGCTTCGCAGTATATTATGTTTGATAATACCACCACCAAATACCTGAATACCCGTATTTAAGGAGTAACTGTTAAAGCCAATACCTTCTAAAGCAAAGCTGTTTGTGGTAGGGTCAATGGTTCTACCAAATTGATAACCACCACTCACTCCAGCATTTAAATTGGGCAATCTTGATAATTGATTTTGTTTGAGCGTCAATTCGGCATTTCGAATCTGGGCTATGGACTGCTTAATGGCTAAACTATTTTCAGTAGCATAGGTCACACATTTTTGTAAGGACCACCGATTTTGCGCCTTTACCATAGTAAGGCTGCCAAAAAGCAAAAGAATAAATGAAAAACGTAGAAACAACATTTCGTGTGTAATTTATATTTAGCTGCAAACTTAGATAAACCATCGGTAGGTAGCTTTAAATATTATATGAAAAGGATTATTTTATGGATAAACAGAGAAAAATAGATAGCCTATCGCCTTGAATTAAAGACCTGATAGCCGATAACTTCATCGTACCTTGCGCCAAAAGGTCTGTAGTAAATGAATATCTGATACTCATTTTCAGTTTCGTACCAACTACCTTCTGTTTCCATAAAATCTAACTTTTCCTCTTTTTTAGCCCGGGTGGCAAACGCGTAATCATAAAAACCTTGTTTCATTGGTTTTTTTAGGATATAGCCTTTTTCCTCGGGGCTAAAAATCATTCTATATTCGGGTGAGGGAGACCAGTCATTGAAGGAACCTAATAAAAAAACATCTTTATCGTAGATTGGTTCAACCGTGTTTAAATTGAAGACCACTTGTGCATAATCGGCAGCCAGTTGATTATTCTGATCCTGCGTTTCAATAAAAAACCGCCCATTAATATCCCTGTTTTGGAAATAGGGTTCTTCTCCTCTTAATTTATCCTTGAAAAGGATTACTTCGGTAGATATTCGGGTTCTTATCAAGTCTGCCATTTGGCCTGTCCTTTGCCACAAAGTACGTAAATCGAGTGGCCTAAACTCTTTACCTCCCGGAAAAACTATCTTTCCTTGATAATCAAAAATGATTTGCTGATTTCTGAAACTGAAAGGCGAGATGCCTGTGACGGCATTTTTCCATTGTCCGTTTTGTACTACAGATGCTTTGATCTCCTGGGCGGGTTGACGAATCAATAATTTAGGATGATTTACTACAAAATCTAACTCTTGGTGCGTTCTATAAAGGGAGGCATTTGCCGGTATAACCAACCTGGGTTCTATTTGAACTAAATTATTTACTACAACAAATCTTTTGGTGATAACAGGGAATTTTTCGTTCTCATCCTCGTAAACAATCAGTAAATAATTACCCGATTTTGTCCATCTTGTACCTCTGTTAGGCAGCGTTAATTCATAGTGTACGTAGGCTAAAGTAGTTTTTGAAGAAAAGGAGTATTGTTGAATGTTGTCTTCCGGATATCCATTAATATATTCCATTTCCATTAACTCTGAAGGACGCCAGTCAAAGTCGCAATGGATAAGTTTGTAAGAAAATCGTTTTACATCATTGGTAAGTTCGTCAAAGGTAAGTAAGAGCGGAATATTTCCTTCAACATCAGAAACGGGGGCTGCAATACCCATACCTTGAGGATGGAAAGTAACCGATTTAATGGTAGGAACATACACCTTATCAATATATTCAAAATCTAAGTTTTGACCTTTTAATGTGAAAAAAGAGGCAAAAAATAGAAAACCAATGATTCGAAGCATAGTAAAGATTAAGGTTATGGGTATAATACTTGTAATTTATCTTCTACTGTAGTTAGGTGCTTCTCTGGTGATAACAACATTGTGAGGGTGGCTTTCCTGAATTCCGGCTGCGGTAATTTTCACAAACTGTGCTTTTTGTTGTAATGCTGGCACATTTTCAGCACCGCAATAGCCCATACCTGCTCTCAGTCCTCCAATATATTGAACCATAACTTCAGAAAGAAATCCTTTAAAAGGTACTTGTCCTTCAATTCCTTCTGGCACCAACTTTTTTATATCATCTTCTACATCTTGAAAATAACGATCTTTTGAACCAATGGCCATAGCACCTAATGAGCCCATACCTCGATAAACCTTAAATTTCCTTCCCTCTAAAATGATGGTTTCACCTGGAGATTCTTCCACACCGGCAAATAATCCACCTGCCATGATAGTGCTTGCACCAGCAGCCAGTGCCTTAACAATATCACCAGTATATCGAATGCCTCCATCGCCAATAACGGGAACTCCAGTATGTTTTATTGCCTGATAAGCATTAAAAATAGCTGATAACTGAGGAACACCAACACCAGCTACAATGCGCGTGGTACAAATACTTCCCGGGCCTACACCTACTTTGACCCCATCGGCGCCGGCTTCAACCAGGGCCAATGCACCAGCACCTGTTGCCACATTTCCGCCGATGACTTGCAAATCTGGGTATTTTTCCTTAACCAACTTTATGGCACGAAGAACGCCCGCAGAATGTCCATGCGCAGTGTCTATGGCAATGACATCGACACCAACGGCAACGAGTGCCTCAACTCTTTCCAACATATCATTCGTAACGCCAATAGCACCACCAACAATCAATCGGCCCAAAGAATCTTTACAAGCTAAAGGATAGTTTTGCACCTGCATGATATCGCGAAAGGTAATCAATCCAATTAATACCTTTTGATTATCAACAACCGGTAGTTTTTCAATCTTATTTTGTTGAAGGATAGTCCTGGCCTCCTCGAAAGTTGTACCGGCTGCCGCCGTGACCAGGTTTTTACTGGTCATAATATCTTTTACGGGACGGTCTAATCTTTTTTCGAAACGTAAGTCTCTGTTAGTCAATATACCAACTAATCTTTTTTGATTATCAACCACCGGAATGCCACCGATTTTAAATTTATTCATTAAATCGAGGGCTTCTTTCAACGTTGCTTCCGGACTAATAGTCACAGGATCTATAATCATGCCACTTTCAGACCGTTTTACAATACGAACTTGCTCAGCCTGACCAGCGATAGAAAGATTTTTGTGTATGATGCCAATGCCA
>JBILDL010000129.1:0-6530 GCA_044352635.1 Saprospiraceae bacterium
TAGGTTTTTAATGGTATTAATGCTCCTCGTTATTTTAATTAAACCAGAAAGATGGCTGCGAGAAACTGATATCCACCATAAACCCTCCTTATGGATTTCTATTCCCGTCGCTTTGTTGATAGGTTTTTATGGTGGTTTTATTCAAATGGGCATGGGTATCTTCTTCCTCATTATCATGGTACTGGGGGCAAAATTTAGTATCGCCGATGCTAATATCCTGAAAATTGCTGGCGTAGGTATTTATACTTTTATCGCTCTGGCTATTTTTGCCTTCATGGGAATTGTCGATTGGAAAGCAGGCATACTAATTGCCGTTGCTCAGACCATTGGCGGTTATTTAGGTGCTGTTTTTACTTCCAATAATCCAAAAGCCAATAAATGGGCACATCGATTGTTGATTGTCATGGTCATCATATCTATCATCCAGTTATTTGACCTTACAAAATGGATATTCATCTAATAATTTTTATATAAATGCAACCTCTCTCTAAATTTACAGTCTTTACTAAAAAATTTATTTATGAAAAAAAATTTTATTTTATTAGCCCTGGTATTCGTTGCACTGGCTTTAAACGCACAGAAAACGGAGAGTTTATTTGGTAAGAGAAATTTCAAATTTACAGGAATCTGGGGTGGAAGAACCATGCATTTCGGCCTACCCAGTGAAAGACAGTTCTATTTGAGAGGAGGAGAAATAGGCTTTGAATTCGATAAAAATTTTATTCTCGGATGGTCCTGGCAAAAATCTAAAGAACCCATTATTTCTATAAATAATCAAGCTGCATTTAATTTTAAAAACAGAGGTATTTTTATGAGCTATGTGCCTGGTTCACACAAAGTAATACACCCTCGTTTCAACTTTTCAGCGGGAAGTAGTTTAGCCACAACAGAAGATAAAATAAAAGAACGCGGGATAAATTTTTCTCCATCCATAGGAATAGAGGCCAATATACTCTCCTGGTTAAAAGTAGGTGCTGAAGGAGGTTACCGCATTCATAGTGATTTCAGAACCCCAGCTTTACTTCAAAACTCCTTATCAGGTTCTTTTTTCCAAATACAAATAAGATATGGTGCCAGCTGGAATAAGTTTAATAATCGTAATCGCTGGGATTAAAACCTATCTTGATTATCATTTTATCAAATGAAAAGTAAGGGTTACTTTTCATTTGATAAAAATAAATTACTTTCCTGTAAAGTGCTTAAGCATAATGATTTCTTGCGCGATGAGTTTTCTTGTAAAGCCCCTTGGTAAATCCTTTTTAGTTAATCCACCTAAATAAGTTCTATCCAATTTTACCACTTCATAACCAAGGTGTTCAAATAATCTTCTAATAATTCTATTCCGGCCAACATGAATGGCGATACTAACTTCTTTAAATGACCCTTCGGTTATAAAATGCAATGCGTCAACGGGAACAGGCCCATCTTCAAGAACAACCCCTTTTTGTATTTTCTCCACATCTGATCCTGAAAGAGATTTATCCAGTGTAACTTGATAAACTTTCTTCATTTTATACCCTGGATGGGTCATTTTCAATGCCAAATCACCATCATTGGTTAACAAAAGCAGGCCCGTAGTCTCCCTGTCCAAACGCCCAACAGGAAATACCCTGGTCTTACCTTTGTCGGGAAGAATATCCAGGACCGTTTTTCGTCCTTTTTCGTCTTGCGCTGTAGTGATTACCCCTTTGGGTTTGTTCATTAAATAATATACTCTTTCTTCCTGGGGAAAAACCGATTTACCCTTAAAGCAAACCTTATCCTTGGCTTTAATAAGCAAAAAAGGTTCAATAACTTTCTGATCATTAACGGTTACAAAGCCCTCTTTTACATAATCGGCTGCCTGCCTGCGGGAACAAATACCACAATGGGCAATAAATTTATTCAGGCGCATTCCATCGCCTTCTAACTCTGTATTGCGATTATTATTCATCAACTCCTCCTTGTCTGGTTCAGCCTTTCGTCGGGGAGCTACATCAAATTGTTTTTTAGGATTAGTAGGCCTGCCGTAAGGAGGCTTATTCGGCCTAAGTTTAGGTCGTGGTTTTCTATCATCAGAATACGCCATATCTATGTATTTGTTTGAATTTTATAATGAATTAGAAGGGAATATCCTCGTCTTCATTCATTTTTGAGGGACGGGTAATAATTTGGGAGAAAGGATTATCAAAGACATCATTTGGAAGACTTCCCATATCAAAATTTTCTAAATTTGAGAACCTTGCAAATTGCTCTGTAAACTTAAGTCTGACCGTATCTGTGGCACCATTTCTATGCTTAGCAATGATGACTTCTGCTACACCTTTCAGAGGCATTCCATTTTCATCTTCTGTAATTTGGTAATATTCAGGTCTATATATAAAACCAACGATATCAGCATCTTGTTCAATCGAACCAGATTCCCTTAAGTCTGAAAGCTGCGGTCTTTTGGGACCACCTCTACTTTCCACGGCACGACTTAGCTGCGATAGGGCAATGACAGGCACTTTAAGTTCTTTTGCCAGGCCTTTAAGCGCTCTGGAAATAGCACTTACCTCTTGTTCACGATTACCCATTCTATTATTTTCGCTACTGCCCTTCATAAGTTGCAAATAATCGATCACAATCAACTGAATATCGTATTGCAATTTCATTCGGCGACATTTAGCGCGCAGTTCAAAAATATCAATACCCGAAGTGTCATCAAAGTAAATAGGTGCATCACCTATTCTTTCTATGGCACCGTGTAAATGTTTCCACTCGTCTTCTGACAATTTCCCTGTTCTCATTTTCGTTAGGGGGATTTCAGCATCCATGGAAATCAATCGTTGAGCTAATTGGACAGCGGACATTTCTAAAGAAAAAAAAGCAACGCCCATTTTAAAATCAACTGCAGCATTTTTTGCTATAGAAAGCACGAAAGACGTTTTTCCCATACCCGGCCTTGCCGCCAGGATAATTAAATCGGAAGATTGCCAACCATTTGTCAGTCTGTCTAAGGCACTAAATCCAGAAGGAATACCACTTAATCCTTCCTCTACGTCCTTTAAGTCTTCAATCTGTTTTAATGCCTTGGCCGCAAGAGAACTCATTGACTCAATGGACCTACTCATATTCTTTTCAGCAATACTAAATAATCCCTTTTCAGCTGAGTCTAATAATTCAAAAACATCTGTGCTATCTTCGTAAGCATCTCTTATAATAGTATTGGAAACCCTGATAAGTTCTCTTTGAATAAATTTTTGTGCTACTATTCTTGCGTGGAACTCTAAATTGGCAGAAGATGCCACCTTATTGGTTAGTTCAACCAGATAATATGCACCACCAATCGCCTCCAAATCTCCGGATCTTTTTAATTCCTCTGAAACGGTAAGCATATCAATAGGCTGTGATCTTTCAAAAAGCCGCAACATAGCTTTGAAAATAAGTTGATGTGCGTCGAGATAAAAAGAATCAGAGACAAGTATATCTAATACAACATTAATAGCTTCTTTTTCTAACAAAATAGCCCCTAAACTAGCCTCTTCTAAAGGTAAGGCCTGCGGTGGTTTTCTTCCATAAACGAACGTAGATACCTCCTCGCTTCTTTTTTTAGAAGAGGATTTACCTACATTCGTCAATGATAACTTAGGGGCAAAGCCCTTATCTTCTGCCATAATGATATACCAATTTTTACAAAGGTATATTTATTTCCTCATCATTTACAATCCACCTCTCTGTATGCATTAATTAATGCTAATTCGCCTTCCTTTCCAGGCTTGGCATTTCCATGCTCCATGCCCATCACGCCACGGAATCCTTTTTTGTGATGTAAATGATTGAATATATGTTTGTAATTAATTTCTCCTGTGGTAGGTTCCTTTCTTCCAGGATTATCACCAATCTGAATGTAAGCAATCTCTTCCCAACATAAATCTATGGTATTAATCAGATTACCCTCATTTCTCTGCATGTGATACACATCATAAAGAATTTTACAAGCTGGACTATCAACTGCTTTACAAATTTCAAAGGTCTGCGGAGCTGTTCTAAGGAATAAATCAGGATTATCACTTAATGGCTCCAGCACCATCACCAGATTATGAGGGGCTAAGATATCAGCACCAGCTCTTAACGCATCAATAACATGCGCCGTCTGAAGACCAATAGGCAATTTACGCTCATAAAAACCAGGTACAACGGTTAACCATTTTGCATTGACTCGCTTGGCAATATCCACTGCCTTTTTACAGGTATCAACAAATAATTGTTTGAACTCAGGTTTTCCGGTAGTTAAGGAAATTTTCCAATTGTCACCTCCGTCTATCACAAAAACGCCCATGTGCATACCCAATCTGCTCATGGCCGCAGCTATTCTCTCCTGCTCCTCAATAGGTCGTTTCATCATGCCATTGTCTTCCAGAGACCTGAAACCCTGATCAGCCATAAATTCAAGCTGAGAAACGACGTCCTTTCCGGCATGATTTTCAAACATCCCAAAGTGTGGGGCGAAATCACAAACAAAAGTAGGCTGTTTCAAGGTAGCCGATGGGAACCCCTTTCCAAAAACAGCGTTAGACCCTACCCCTAATGCCGTTCCCAATATCGCAGCATTGCGTATAAAACTTCTTCTTTCCATGATTATTTCTTTCAATGATTTAATTACTACAATATAAGAAAAAAATAATTATTTAAATAAAAAAACACTCAAGACGATTCATCTTGAGTGCTATAATTACTCCCAGTTATAAAATTCTTTCTCCGTTATATTTAAAAAATTGATTTGGTTTGTCTTGTAAATATAATATTAATAAAAAATATTACAAACTATTTTGTTTGTTTTTACGATATATATATATATATATATATATATATATCAATTAGTTATGCCTTCAATGAATCAATACAGGAATGGGTTCTGCTATTAAAGCGGTTAAAGGTTATCCATTCAAGGATAACCAATGAAGCTCCTTTTCTTCAATCAGTTGAGAAATTTCATTTAACTCCTTTGATAATTGTTGAATTTTCTCGGGAGTTAACAGTGGATCATCAAACGAGTTTGTTACCTGCTTCTTTTTCTCCTCCAGTTTTGAAATTTCCTTTTCGACTTTATTAATTTCTTTGCGTTGTTCAAAAGTTATCACAGAAGGTTTTTCAACCACTTCCTTAGACTGTTGGGCGACCGCTTTTTCTTCTCTTTTTAAAGTCTGTAATTTTTCTTTGGCCAACTGCCGATATTCGGAATAATCGCCATTGAAGTCAATACATTTTCCGTCTCCTTCCAAGACAAACAAATGATCAACGATTTTATCCATAAAGTACCTGTCATGACTAACCATGATGACACATCCCGGAAATTCCATTAAGAAATCTTCGAGAACATTTAGTGTTATAATATCCAGGTCATTCGTAGGTTCATCCAGAATTAAAAAATTAGGATTTTTCATTATGATAGAAAGAAGGTACAATCTTCTTTTTTCCCCTCCGCTCAACTGGCTGACATAAACTTGCTGTTGTTTTCGAGAAAACAAAAAGCGTTCTAATAATTGCGTAGCGGATAACTTGAGTCCTTTTTCCAGGGGAATATATTCTGCAATATCCTGAATAACATCAATCACCCTTTTATCTTCAACCCATTGCATACCATCTTGGGTATAATAACCAAAAACGGTGTTTTCGCCTAAAATTACTTTACCTGAATCGGGGCGAATATTTGAGGTTAAAAGATTTATAAAGGTAGTTTTACCTACCCCGTTAGGACCGACGATACCCACGCGTTCCATGGGTTTAAATTTATAGGAAAATCCATCCAGGATAATTTTTTTATCAAATGCCTTACTAACATTGTGTAGTTCGAGCACTTTCTTACCCATTCTTTGCCCCTTAATATCAATTTGCATTTCGGTTTCCACGCGATTTTTACCTACTTTATCTTTTAGGTCAAAAAATGCATCTACTCTCGATTTAGCTTTGGTTGTTCTGGCCTGAGGACTTCTACTCACCCAGGCTAATTCACGCTGCAGTAATTTTTTATTTTTTTCCCACTCGGCTCCTTCTGTTTCAACGCGCAGCGCCTTTTTTTCTAAATAATCGGCATAATTGCCACTATATTTATAGAGTTTACCTAAATCCAGTTCAATAATTTGATTACAGACGCGTTCCAAAAAGTACCGGTCGTGGGTCACCATTAGAAGTGTTATATTACCTTTTTTGAGGTAATCCTCCAGCCATTCGACCATTTCCAGATCCAGGTGATTAGTAGGTTCATCTAAGATAATAAATTCAGGTTCACTTAAAAGAATACGTGCGAGGGCCACTCTTTTCTTTTGTCCCCCCGAAAGAAGGGAGACAGGTTTTTCAAAGTCAGATAGATTTAAGCGAAAGAGAATTTCCTGTACTTTTGCCTCCATGTCCCATGCCTTCAATCCATCTAAATCTTGCAATGCTAATTGCAGCGCTTGCTCATCATCCGGGTGAAGCATAGCTAACCTATACTTTCGTACGGCACTCAATTGTGGGTCATCACTATCTAATGTAGCCTCTAATAGGTTATGTCTGTCAGAAAACTCAGG
>JBILDL010000130.1:0-6468 GCA_044352635.1 Saprospiraceae bacterium
CTTTTCCAATTTAATGGAAGATGGTATATCTATGTGGGATGGTGTAAGAAACTACGGTGCCAGGAACTTTCTCCGTGCTATGGAAATGGAGGATATTCTTCTTTTCTACCATAGTAACGAAGGATTGGAAATTGTAGGTATTGCCAAAGTTTTACACACTGCTTACCCTGATCCGACGGCAGAAAAGGGCGATTGGTCTGCTATAGATATCGTTCCTGTTAAAAAATTAAATAGGGCAGTAAGTTTAAAGGAAATTAAACAACATCCTGAATTACAGGATATTGGATTAATAAAACAAAGTCGTTTGAGTGTAATGCCAGTGACTGATGCTCAGTTTGACATTATTATGCAGTTATCTGAAACTAAACTACACTAATAACTCATATAACATTTTACTTTCATTCATAGATTGGAACTGCAACCCGTTTTCATTCATCCTTTGCAATAAAAGGTCGTAATCTTCTTTACATTTCACCTGAATGCCAACTAAAGCGGGACCTAGCTCCCTATTATTTTTTTTGGTATATTCAAAGTGGGTGATATCATCATTAGGGCCTAAAACATGGTTAAGAAATTCCCTTAAGGCGCCGGCCCGTTGTGGAAATCTAATAACAAAATAGTGTTTTAACCCATTGTAAAGAAGGGCTCGTTCTCTAATTTCCTCTGTTCTGGTTATGTCGTTATTGCTGCCACTTACAATACAAACAACGGTTTTTCCTTTAATTTCCTCCTTTATATCATCTAATGCTGCGATGGATAGGGTACCTGCAGGTTCAACCACAAATCCTTCATCATTATATAATTGAAGTAAGGTATGACAAACTTTTCCTTCATCGACCAAAAGTACCTTGGACATCGTTTTTTTAACGATAGGAAAATTTATCTCTCCTACCTTTTTTACAGCAGCACCATCGACAAAGCTGTCTATTTGATTAAGTGTTACTATTTTATCTTGCTTTATAGACTCAAACATTGCTGGTGCGCCGGCAGGTTCAACGCCTATTATCAATGTTTTTGGGCTCAAAGCACTAAAAACAATACCACAACCCGCTATTAATCCACCACCACCAATCGGTGCAATGAGATAATCGATATGATGGGGGTACTGATTTAAAATTTCTAAGGCAACGGTACCTTGGCCTTCAATAATTTTAATATCATTAAAAGGATGAATAAATGCTTTTCCTGTCTCGGTCGAATAAACCATAGCCTCTTGAAAGGCATCGTCAAAAGTATCGCCCACCAGGACTATTTCCACCCAATCTTTTCCAAATTTTTTAACTTTAGTTACTTTTTGTTGTGGAGTAACAGAAGGCATGTATATTTTTCCTTTGACACCTAGCTTTTGGCAAGCAAAAGCAAAACCCTGGGCATGATTTCCTGCACTGGCGCAAACTACGCCTTGATCTAGAATTTCTTTCGGAAGGCTTGACATTTTATTATATGCACCTCTTATCTTGTAGGATCTAACTACCTGAAGATCTTCACGTTTTAAGAAAATATTACATTGATATTGTTCGGATAAATTAGCATTTAGCTGCAATGGGGTCAAATCAGCAATTCCTTCTAACCTTTTAGCAGCCTCATATATTCCTTCCAGGGTATTTTGCGATGTTGCAACCATAATAGCTTGTTATAAAAAAAGAGGTATAGTCGAAAACCGAAAATACCTCTTTTTATTATTATTTGGATAAATTTATTCTTTTACTGCTTCAGGGCGAAGGCTTCTTACTGTTTTACCAGCTTGCCACATTTCGCTATCTCTCAATTCTTTTAATTCCACCTCTAATTTAGCTCTATAATCGGGTAGGCTGTTTGAATCTATAGATAATTGGGCTTCATTTCCTGAAGAAACACTAGCATAAAGGTCTTCAAATACCGGTTTAACGGCATCGCGAAACTTTTTCCACCAATCTAAAGCACCTCTTTGAGCGGTGGTACTACAATTGGCATACATCCAATCCATTCCATTTTCAGCTACTAAGGGCATCAATGATTGAGTTAATTCCTCAACTGTTTCATTGAAAGCTTCTGATGGGCTATGTCCATTACTTCGCAACACTTCATATTGTGCAGCAAAAATACCTTGAATGCAACCCATTAAAGTACCTCTTTCGCCAGTTAAATCACTGTAAACTTCCTTTTGAAAGGTAGTTTCAAAGAGATAACCTGAACCGATGCCAATACCAAGTGCTACTACTCTTTCGAAAGCTTTACCTGTAGCGTCCTGGAAAATGGCGTAGCTGGAATTTAATCCACGACCCGCTATAAACATTCGTCTTAAAGAAGTTCCGCTTCCCTTAGGGGCAACCAAAATTACATCTACATCAGCAGGTGGAATAATTCCCGTCCTCTCTTTGTAGGTAATACCAAATCCATGTGAAAAATAAAGCGCTTTTCCAGGAGTTAATTTGGCTTTTAACTGTGGCCATGCCGCAATTTGGGCAGCATCAGATAGAAGATATTGAATGATGGTTCCTCTTTCAGCTGCTTCGTCAATGGAAAACAAGGTTTCTCCTGGTACCCATCCATCAGCAATAGCTTTGTCCCATGTAGGAGATGGGTATCTTTGCCCAACGATTACATTGAAACCATTGTCTCTTAGGTTCAATGCTTGTCCAGGACCCTGAACACCATATCCAATTATCGCAATAACTTCATCTTGAAGGATGTCCTGTGCTTTTTCTAAAGAGAATTCTTCTCGTGTTACCACGTTTTCTAAGGATCCCCCAAAATTTAATTGTGCCATTTTCTTCTACTTTTTTAGTACTCACAAATATAAACATACTTAAGGTATTTGTTTTTAATTTCTAAGTCTGTTTATATTTCAATTTTAACTTTTTTACAAATTCTAAGAATCAATAAACCTATTTTACCAAAAGGTTGGACACGGAGAACCTTTTTTTCCTCCTCGCCGGAATGCTCCACTATCCTTTATCCGATAACCTGCTGTAAATTGAACCAAATAAAACCAATCTACTGCCGGTCCTCCTCTGGAATAGGGTGTGGCAGAAGGATTTGGATATAACGTTGGATTGCTTATATAAGCATTTAAGGCTAAATTAGTACCTTTTGGATTAGCTAATAAATCATTAAATATTACGGGCGCAGAAGAAACATCATCAATATAGTCACCAAAAACTCGGTTTCCAATGATTTCCGCCGTTAAGGTTAATCTTTTTTTTATCATAACAGAAAGTCCCGCTCCAACAGGCAGACTAAAGAGGTAGGATTCATAATAATCAGGATAACCTGGAATGCCTTGTCCTTCTGTACCTAATTTCCGGAGGGGGATATTACCATAAGTTATATCTCTAAAATGTGGATCCGATAATTGTACCATGCCTCCAGCAGCAACGAATGGTGAAATTATTATCTTCTCATCAGCTAATGAAAAATTTACCAGTCGCCACTCTCCAAATATATAGGCTTGCTTTAAATCATTATTGAAATTTAACGCACGGGGATTTGGAACCCTTCTATTTAATTCGTCTGCTTTTAAGTGGCTAAAGGATAATCCAATTCTATAACCAATATGTTTATTAAAATTATTTCTAAGAAATATACCTGCTGTATAGCCTAAATCTTTCGTGGAGTATTCGCTCAATGAACCCGATAAATCTCCAACGTAAATGGTGGTTCCTCCTGTTATACCTAATTCTATATCTGTTCCCTGTCCCTTTAAAATAAGAGGCACGATTAATAAAAGTAGAAAAAAATATCTCATTTTCAGTAGATTTAATTTAAAGGTAAACGCTGATTATCAAATAATTGATATATTTCAAGACTCAAATATAGGAGGATAAATTTATTTTTTTAATCTAAAAGGAGGCTTAAGTTGTTTAGGTTGCTTTAGGTAAGTAAAAATTAATTATGTCGGCTAATAAAAGCGAGGGCAAAACCAATGAAAAGCCCAAATTTTCTAAAGAAAAATTACATAAAAACGGATATATATTTCGTTATTTAATTCCCTATCGGGTTCAATTTATATTGGGTTTATTGGTATTAAGTGCTGGAAGTATCCTCTTTTTGGTTATTATGAAACTTCCTGGTGAAGTTTTTAATATACTCGATAAGAATCCTACTTATTCAATGAATTTAAATCAATTGTTTTTAACCATACTTCTGTTATTAGCCTTTCAAAGCATTCTTTCTTACTTTAGAATTCGATTGTTTGCTATTGTCAGCGAGAAAAGTATGGCGTCGTTGAGAAAAGATTTATTTAAAAATATGGTTTCTCTTCCTATTCCCTGGATTGAAGATCAGCGGGTAGGTGAATTAACCAGCAGAATCACGAATGATGTAACGCAGATTCAAGGCGCATTAGCTACTACCGTTGCTGAGTTTTTAAGACAAATTATTATTCTTGTAGGAGGTATTATTTTTATTGTTTTTGCTATGCCCCGCCTTGCATTAATTATGTTGGGTACTTTCCCTTTAGTTGTTTTTGCAGCTATGTATTTTGGTAAACATATAAGGAAGTTTACTAAGGAAAGGCAAGATGAACTGGCACAAACCAATGTTGTGGTGGAGGAAACCATGCAGAATATTCGTACCGTTAAGGCTTTTACTAATGAATGGTTCGAACTTGGTCGATACGCTTCGCACTTGAATAAAGTGGTTACTATGGCTTTAAAGGCAGCTACAATGAGAGGCCTTTTTGCTTCTTTTATTGTATTTGTTATGTTTGGAGCGCTGTTCTTTATCATGTGGCAAGCTGCTTTAATGGTGGAAAATGGTTCGATGGTTAAAGGGGATTTAGTCAATTTTATCATTTTTACCGGTATTATTGGTGGAGCTATCGCCAGCCTTGGATCTTTTTACACAGAATTAATTGCGGCGTTAGGTGCAGGAGAAAGAATTGTAGATATTCTTCAAATGCCTGGGGAGAGAAATATAGATTCTCCTAAGCCCATCAGTAAAAGGTTTCAAGGAAAAATTGATTTTAATCAAGTGTTTTTCGCATATCCTAGTCGTCCTGAGAAAATAGTGTTAAAAGGAATAGATATTAGCGTCAGTCCCGGAGAAAGAATTGCTTTGGTTGGTATGAGTGGTGCTGGAAAATCAACCTTAACTCAACTTCTCATGCAATTTTATAAAGCAGACAACGGTGAAATTTTTATTGATGACCTTCCAATAAATAAATATGATCTTTCCGATGTACGCGGCAATATGGCCATCGTGCCTCAAGATGTTATGTTATTTGGTGGTTCAATTAAAGATAATATCGCCTACGGAAATCCATCAGCTTCAGATTCAGATATTATGGAAGCCGCTAAAAAGGCAAATGCCTGGGAATTCATAGAAGGTTTTCCTTCAAAAATGGAAACGATTGTTGGAGAAAGGGGAGTGAAATTGTCCGGAGGTCAAAAGCAAAGGGTTGCTATCGCAAGAGCTA
Source organism: Saprospiraceae bacterium (assembly GCA_044352635.1). Taxonomy (GTDB): domain Bacteria; phylum Bacteroidota; class Bacteroidia; order Chitinophagales; family Saprospiraceae; genus BJGN01. The sequence continues at coordinate 5,399 of JBILDL010000130.1, forward strand.
TTTTAAAAGATCCCGCCATTCTTATTCTGGATGAAGCCACATCCTCTCTCGATGCAGAATCTGAAAGACTTGTTCAAGAAGCTTTACAAGTATTAATGGTAGGAAGAACTTCCATTATTATTGCACATCGTTTAGCTACTATAAAGGATGTCAATCAGATTTACGTATTGGAAAATGGAACCATTGCTGAGAAAGGAACTCACCAAGAATTACTCCAGAATGAAAATGGATTATATACTAGTTTGGCAAAACTCCAGTTTGAATATTAATTCAATTCTTTTTGCCTATCTATTTTCTCCGTCTTTTTCTGACTCTTTAGGGGTATGTAACGATATGGTCTTTCTTTTAAATCTAAAAGTAAAGAGTCTAAATGTTTGCTCAAATCCTGAATGTCATTGACTAATCCATCCTCTTTTACTAACTTCCCTAAACTTCCATTTCCTGCATTCACATTGGCAATAATGCTGTTTAGTCCGGAAAATGTGGTATCTGCAGATTTTAAAGTCAATTGTAGTCCTGTTAAAGTCGTATTTATTGATTCCATTGATTTCTTAGCATCCCCGTCTTTTATTTGTTTTGAGATGTCGGAAACATTGGCTAAAAGATTTGAAATCTCTTCATTATTGGTTTCTATATTTTTCAATATGGCAGATAAACTAGACATACTCTGATTTATGCTTTTTCCTGAAGCTCCCATAATGCCATTCATCTGACGGGTCAATAACTCGAGGTTGTCAATCGTTTTAGAGAGATTCTCAATGCTCTTACCCATTTTACTCTCAGAATCACCTGAAGTCATTTGTTTACTTAAAGAATCCACTAAAACGGAAATTCCTTCCTGAAATACCTGAATATACGTTTTTAAATCATCTTTATCGACCATTGAACCCAAAATGCCAAGATTTTTTCCACCTATAACAGATCCACTAGGCAAACAATCACCTGAACATCCTCCCGGAATATTCAAAATAATAGAAGCACCACCCATAAAAGTCTCCGTCAAAATATTGGCCATACTACCTTTTGGCAGCGCCATGTTTTCATCTAAATCAAGCGTTAATCTAATAAGT
>JBILDL010000131.1:0-6467 GCA_044352635.1 Saprospiraceae bacterium
AAAAATGAGAATAGGATTTATCCTTGTTGTGCTCTTTTAAATGGTGAGTATAATTTAAACGGCGTTTTTGTTGGCGTTCCAGTTAAATTGGGAGCTAATGGTATTGAGCAGTTGATAGAGTTAAAATTAAATGAGTCTGAAATGGCCCTTCTAAATGATTCAGCCGATCAGGTTCGTCAGGTTATGGAGGTTTATGATGGACTATCAAAATAAGTTTTTTTTAATGATTTCTAAAATCCATATCCCTCTAATGATTGGGGTATGGATTTTTTTGTAAGTCCCATTTACTTCCCCTGCTTGAACCCTTTACACTATTTATTGTTTAAGTAATAAACTTTTTTTAAATGGAATTTGGTCTCTTTAAAAAAGAATGGCTCAACGAAATGGTTACCAATAATGGAGATTCTGTTTTGAATCTTACTTTTGAAAACCCTGTTCTTTTGGTTTTTTTAAGGCATTTCGGATGTATTTTTTGTAAGGAAGCTTTAGTTGATATTTCTAAAAGTAGATCTAAAATTGAAACAGGTGGGCTTAAAATTGTGTTTGTCCACATGACCGATTTTGAAACAGCTGAAAAGAATTTCAGTAAATTTGGATTGCTAAACGTTAATCATGTCAGTGACCCTAATTGTAGATATTATACTGCTTTTGGATTGGTAAAGGGGAATTTTAATCAACTTTTTGGATTGCAATCTCTTATTCGGGGCTTTTCTGCAGGCATAAAGAATGGGCAGGCACCAAGTGCGCAAATTGGCGATGGGTTTCAAATGCCCGGGGTTTTTGTTATCGATAACGGAGAGTTGAAAGAAAGTTTTATTCATAATTTGTCTTCTGATAGGCCCGACTATTTGCAGCTGGCTAGTTGTTGTGTTATAAAGTAACGTTAAATCGGTTTATATGATTGGGTGGAAATTTGGTGATGTTGGAAATCAGGATAAAGACAATAATGTTTTCGATCGGTTACTAAAACTGTTTAAGGAATTACTTCTTCATACCTCTGGTGATGTAGATGAAGCTTTATCGTGGCTAACAGAACTCGATAGACAATACAAGCTGACCACGCCTGAATATGGTTTAGCTGATTTTATTCAGGATCTTAAAGACCAGGGGTTTATACGTTCTAAAGATGCTCAATCTCCTGGATTGGTTCCTGCTCCTAAAATGGAGTTGGCCATGCGAAAGAAGGCATTGGAAGATGTTTTTGGCGATATAAAGAAAAGTAAAGCAGGTGGTCATAATACCCGTCTCGAGGGTAGGGGAGACGAACTTACCTCTGAAAGAAGACCTTTTGTTTTTGGTGATGCTTTAGATAAAATTGCAATGTCTGAGTCCTTAAAAAATGCTCAGGTTAATCATGGGATAGATTCTTTTAAACTATCAGAAAATGATCTGGAGGTACAGGAAACTTATGATCAAAGTCAAATGTCAACTGTTTTGATGATTGATATTTCTCATTCTATGATTCTTTATGGCGAAGATCGTATTACCCCCGCAAAAAGAGTAGCTATGGCTCTTTCTGAATATATAACTACCCGATTTCCAAAAGATACGCTCGATATTCTTGTTTTTGGTAATGATGCCTGGACTATCGAAATTAAAGATTTACCTTATCTTCAGGTTGGGCCTTATCACACAAATACAGTAGCCGGCCTGCAACTTGCCATGGATTTATTAAGGAAACGCCGAAGTTCCAATAAGCAAATCTTTATGATTACAGATGGTAAGCCTACTTGTATAAAAAAGGGTAAAAAGTATTATCAGAATAGTTTCGGTCTCGATAGAACCATTGTTTCCCGTACCTTGAATCTGGCGCAGTCATGTAGGAAAATGGATATCCCTATCACTACTTTTATGATTGCAAGAGATCCTTATTTAATGAATTTCGTGGATCAATTTACTAAAGCAAACCAGGGAAAGGCTTTTTATAGTTCTTTGGATGGTCTGGGTTCTTTTGTTTTTAGAGACTATAAGAATAATAAGTCGAGAAAAAGCAATAAATAAGATGAATATTGTGTTTTCTAAAAAACATAAAATTCATGCGATATATTTTTTTCTTGTCTCTTATATTATTAACATTATCCCTATCAGCTCAGAATGGTAAAATTACCTTCTCAGCAAATGAAAAGAATCAATTGTCTGCCTTAGAGGACACTCTTTCTTTTTATGCTTATTCCATTGTTAATGATTCTTTACCTGATGATAGGTTCTATGCGACCAGAGAACTTATTGTTACTCTGGTAAAAACCTTGAAAATTAAGAACTCTTTCTATTATCCTTTCTCAAAGCTAAAATCTGTTTCTTTACAGTATCCTCCGGATAGTAGTTTTCGTATGTTTACCTGGCAATTGGCTGTTTCACCGACAGAATATAGATATTATGGCGCTTTACAAAGGAAATCGGACAGTTTAATTTTATTTCCATTAATTGATAGGTCTTTTACTATATCTCAACCCGATGTAGCTTCTTTAAGCCCTGAAAATTGGATGGGATGCCTTGTTTATGGGATTCAACAATTTGGCATAGGAGATTCTGCCACATATCTAGCTTTTGGCTATGATGCAAATGACGGTAAAACGCGTAAAAAGTGGATTGAACCCATTCGTTTTGTTCGAAATAAACCAGTCTTCGGTGTACCTCTTTTTCCACCTAATCCTAAAGATTCAAGCGCAACTATTCCTCTCAGATTTATTCTTTCCTATTCTGCAGAATCTACCATAAAGTTGAATTATGATTCAGAACTCGGATTAATTGTTTTTGATCATCTGGCCCCACTGGTTTTAAAAGCAGGACAACCAGAAGAAATGGTTCCGGATGGAAGTTATGAGGCTTTTAAAATCTTACCAAATAAACTTGAATATATTGAGATGCTTACAGTTACTTCTACAGATGAAGAGACTATTAGACAGAAACCTATTTTAGGTAGAGAGGGAAAAGATTTATTTGGTAAAAGTAGCTTGGAAAAGAAAAAGAAAGGAAATAATTAAATTTCCTCTTCGTCAAATTCATCGAAATCGCTGAAATCGTCCATACTTCTCCTATCTTTTTTAGTAGGTCTTCCTGTACCTTTAGCTCTAAGAACGCTTGATTTTTTTCCGTTGAACCAATCGTTATATTTTTCTAATTCTGATACTGGCGTGTTGTTTTGGAAACATTCCTTAGCAATAGGTGCGGGTACTCGGTTTTTAAGTAATTCTATAACCTCAAATTGAAAGTTAAATCCATTTTTTCTAACCTCAATCTTATCTAACCTACTAACGGAAGCAGAAGGCTTAATCTCCAAACCATTAATTTTTATTTTTCCAGCTTTACAAGCATCTGTTGCAATTGTTCTGGACTTAAAAATCCTAACGGTCCAAAGCCATTTATCAATTCTCGTTTTGCTTTCAGGTAAAATATAAACTTGCATATTAACCTACTTTCATTTTTGATCGTTTAACTAAGTATCTCTGTAAAATAGGGTGAAATCCTTCATTAATGTCTGCTTCAACAAAATCAATTTTATACTGAAGGCATTTCATTTTTAAATTTTTTAACAATAAGGAAGATTCTTCTTTATAGCTTTCTTTTACCAGACCCGCTTGTAATTTTACCTCATTTCCTGTTTCAAGATCTACGAAGAGGTAAGGTCTGTCCTCAAAATCAAAATCTAATTCTAACTTTTTATCTGTGACATGAAACAAAATAACCTCGTGCATATTGTGTTTTAGATGCTGAAGTGATGCAAACATAGCGTCCTGATCATCAGAAGTTTCAAACATGTCACTAAAAATGATAACCAATGATCTTTTATGAATACTTTCAGCAATCTGATGAAGTGCTTGCGACGTTGAGGTTGTCACTAATGGAACGGGACTATTTAATTTTTTTTCAAGATAACTTAATAACAAACGGTAATGTGTCGTGCTCGATTTACATTGTGAGTGAGTGTACACCGTTTCATCGAAAAGACTGAGACCGAAAGCATCTCTTTGCTTTTGCAATAACTGCATCAATGAAGCTGCAGCCAGTGAAGAAAAATACAGTTTGTTTAAATAATTTTTATCGCCTGCTTTTCTCTCGGGAAAATACATAGACGAAGAGGTATCTATGACTATTTGACACCTCAAATTGGTTTCTTCTTCAAATCTTTTAGTAAATAACTTATTGGTGCGGGCAAAAACCTTCCAATCAATATTTTTGGTTGATTCTCCTTGATTGTATATTCTATGTTCAGCAAATTCAACTGAAAATCCGTGAAATGGACTTTTATGTAAACCAATAATGAATCCTTCAACCACTTGTCTGGCTAAAAGATCTAGGTTGTTAAACTCGCGAATTTTAGGATTCTCCCAATAAGACATAAACAGTTGTTGTAGATTAGAGTCTTTGTATAAAATACAAAGACTCTAAATGGTTGGTTGAACGTATTTATACGGCAGCAGCCTCTTCTATTTTTTGAACCAGGCTTTGTTTCGTAGCCACGCCTACATGTTTATGGATAATTTCACCATCTTTCAGTATCAAGATAGTAGGTATAGAACGGATTTGATATTTCATTGAAACTTCAGGGTTAGCATCAACATCAAGTTTGCCAACGATTACCTTACCGTCATATTCCTTTGCTAACTCCTCTATGATTGGGCCAACCATACGACATGGTCCGCACCATTCTGCCCAAAAATCAACTACAGCAATACCAGGGGTATCTAAAACTGTACTTTTAAAATTGTTGTCAGTGAATTCAAATGCCATTTTAATTGTTTTAAATATTAAGTTATCAAAACAAAGCGTTTAGTAATTTAGTTGTAAAGTTAAGTTAAAAAATGAAATACTACCATCTATCAGGATTTGTCCTTATTATTTTTACAGAATTGGTTAAATATTTATTTGCCAGCAATCCTTTATGGGTTGAAGATTATTATGCTAAGGGTATTTACCTTGTCGTAAGTTTTATTCTCCAGAAAATTTCTTTTTTATACATTTTACCTGGATTGTTCGCTATACCAATACTCTTTTTCGTTTTTATTTTCTTAGTTTCATTTTCTAAACAAAAGAAAATTGTAAAGTTTAGTTTGATTATGAACAGCTTAGGCTTTTTATACTTTTTATTTTATTTTGTTTGGGGATTTAATTACTATCGCCTGCCCATTGATCATCAGTGGAAATTTAAATCAACACCTTTTACTTACAAACAATTGACATCTGAATATGAAGAAACAACAAATCATCTGCTGAATATAAGGAAATTATTAGCTGATACAGCTAAAGGGGTTGATCTGGTCAAGTATAATGTAAAAAATGAAGAACAAAGAGCAATCATTCAAAAAAATCTTCAATATTGGTTGAAGAACCATGGATTTCCATCACAGGCAAATGTTCCCATAAAATCCAATCTGCCGAAGGGAATTTTCCTGCATTTTAGTACAGCCGGAATGTACTTTCCATTTTCTGGAGAAGGCAATGTCGATCCGGGTTTACATCCTATTCACTTTACCTCGGTAATGGCACATGAGATGGCACATGGTTATGGTTTTGCAGATGAAGGTACTTGTAATTTTTTAGCTTTTATATGCCATACTAATGACAAGAATCCTTGGATTGCCTATGCCACTACCTTAGGTTACTGGAGATATCTGGCGTCAAACGTCAGAAGAATTTCTCCTTCTTTTTTTAATGAAAAAATGATGGAACTCCCAACAGGTCTTAGAAATGATTTAATTGACATTCAAAATTACAGCAATAGTTATGAAGATTGGATGCCAGATCTTCAGTATAAAATGTATGATGCCTATCTTAAGGGACAGGGAATTAAGGAAGGTATGCTCAATTACAATAAGGTCATAGGATTAGTTTTAGCTTATAAAGCAGCATTTTCCTTCATTCTTGATGATTCCTCTTTGCCAAGATAACCGTCTATAATGCGATGAGCACCGTAAATAACAGGCGTTAAAAGCACAGCCATAGATATTTTATAGAAATATTGAATCGTTCCAACGGCAAGAATTTGATTCCAGGTCCATGGAGTAACATTGCCAACGATCTCTGGACCCCACTTGAATGCTATGGTTAGAATGACAAAACTATCGAATAATTGGGAGACAAAGGTTGATCCTGTAGATCTAAGCCAGACCTGCTTTTCTCCAGTTATTTTTTTAATTTGATGGAAAAGTAAAACATCCACCAGTTGAGCGACTAAAAAAGCGGTTAACGATCCAAAAACCATTAATATACCCTGGCCAAAAATAACCTTAAATGAAGTTTGCATATTCTCCACTCCTTGTGCTTTGTTCTGTGTTATCCACCAGTCGGCAGGTGATAGTTGAATGGCGAAAAATATAATGATAAATGCATAAGCAATGAGCCCGGCAGTAAATATAGATAGCTTTCTAACCCCTTGTTTACCAAAATATTCATTAATTATATCTGTCATTAAAAAGACGATAGGCCAGAGTAAAACACCAGCGGAAAATTGTAGCGCTCCTTCTTGT
>JBILDL010000132.1:0-6443 GCA_044352635.1 Saprospiraceae bacterium
TGCTCTTGTTTGTGGGGATGTGGTAGTGTGGAAACCCTCAGAAAAAACACCCCTTTGTGCCGTTGCCTGCCATTTGCTTTTGGAAAATGTCCTTCGTGAAAATGCAGTGCCCGAAGGGGTTTGTAACTTGGTTACAGGCAACTATGAAGTCGGAGAATGGCTCACTTCTGATTCCAGAATACCCCTGGTATCCGCTACCGGCAGCACCAGAATGGGTAAAATCGTTGCTACAAAATTAGCCGCCCGTTTAGGGAAATCAATTCTGGAACTGGGGGGAAATAACGCCATTATAGTAACCCCAAGTGCCGATCTGGATCTGGTTCTTACCGGTGCTCTGTTCGGAGCTGTCGGAACTGCTGGCCAAAGATGTACCTCAACCAGAAGATTGATTGTTCATGAATCAATTTTTGATGCCGTTAAAGATAAATTGAGCCGCGCTTATGCTCAACTGAGAATAGGTAATCCTTTGGATGCCAATATTCACGTAGGTCCTCTCATCGATAAAGAGGCCGTAGAAAATTATTTAGAGGCTATTCGTCAGATTTCTTTGCAAGGGGGTACGCTCCTGGTTGAAGGGGGTGTGCTGACAGGTGACGCTTATTCAAGTGGTTGTTATGTAAAACCTTGTATCGCTGTAGCAAAGCCTGACATGGAAATAGTTAAACATGAAACTTTCGCGCCTATTTTATACCTTTTGTCTTATCGTACTTTGGAGGAGGCTATAGCTATTCAGAACAATGTTCCTCAAGGTCTTTCCAGTGCTATTATGACGAATGATTTAAGAGAAGCTGAGTTATTTTTATCAACAAATGGCTCAGATTGTGGTATCGCCAATGTCAATATTGGAACCAGTGGTGCTGAAATAGGTGGCGCTTTTGGTGGAGAAAAGGAAACTGGCGGTGGCAGAGAAAGTGGTTCCGATGCCTGGAAAGCTTATATGCGCCGTCAAACCAATACGATAAATTATGGGAAAACCCTCCCTCTGGCACAAGGTATTACCTTTGACCTTTAAGAGGTTACATTAAGGATGTTGAAACGTTGGTCGGAATTGAAATTGAAAGAATGCCTCGTCATTCTTTGAAAATTTGAATGAGATTAACAGATGTTTCAACATCCCAATTCGCTTTTATTTCCTCAACAGGTATTAATACTATTTTTTCAGGTTGTCGGTGAAACTGCAAACTTCCTGTATCCCATATTCCGTTATTATTGCCATCTTTTATAACCTTCAAGGTGTATTTTCCGGGAGACAATAAGTTAAGAGAAATGCCTTCTGGCGCATTTCCATGAATCTGTTTTTCATATAAAATACGCTGCGATTCGTCCGTAATCTGAACTACATAATGCATATTTGAATCAATAGCAGCTATTTTAACCACTAAATTGCCATAATCTTCCGTTTTTCCAACCGTTAGACTAAGGCTCAAACTATCGGTTGTTTTACCGTAAATATCCTGGATAGCTCCCGGTGGAATATTCAGTTTATAAGTGTTTCCTTCCTGCCATCGACCATGTAATAAAAATTTTCTCGGATAAATGCTGTCCTGGGCAAAATATAGCGTGTCAGAAACGGGTATGCTATCTTGTATTTGAATAATTTTTGATGCATCAAAGGATGATAAGGGTCTTAACAGTGATAATTCAAGGGGAGCTCCTGGTTTTAAAGTTTGTTGAATAACGCCACTCTCAGGAGCATTTTCTACTCTTAATTTATCAAAAGCAGGCATTGTGCCAGAGGTATTAAATTTTAAGGTGTCAATAGAATTCAAACCACTTTGTACCCCTATTTGCCAGGGCGTTTTTGTTCCTGTCGGATTAAACCAAAGCTTTAATGTGTCTTTCACGCTTTCTCTGTAAAGTTTAGGCGCAAGGGAATCTGTAAAAATAAGAACATCATCAGGCGATTGGTTAAACAGCATTTTAGCTAAGCCATAACTCTTAATATCAGTGGAATTAAGACGTAAGGTGGGTTTTTCCTGGAAAACCTGAAGCGTTAATGAATCGGTGCGGGAAAAATTTAAAATAAGAATAGAATCAGGAAATCCAATGCGTTCATTCCCTAAATCGAATTTGTAATTGAAATTTACATCCTCCAGAGCAAAAAGAGAAAAGGTATCACTGCGAACATTTTCCATAGTAAAACGGCCTTCCTTATCCGTTAAGCTCAAATACAATGGTTTTTGCGTCCTAACTACGGAGTCCTGAGTCGAATTATAGAGCATAACCCTTATTTTCTCCAGTGGTTTGCCATCCAGGGCATCGACCACTTTTCCTGAAAGGGACAGAGAATCTATAAAATCTCCGGTAGAAAAAACAAAACGTAATTTTTCAGCTGGATTTTTTTCCGTGAGATCTTTTACGGATTCACCAAAATTAAAAGTATAGGTCACATTTTCACGGAGTATTTCCCTGTCATCCCAACCAATTACAACGCTCTTTTTTTTGACATAAATCTCAGGTTTATATTGTAATGGGGGAGAAATGATTACTTGATTAAATACATCTTCCAACTGAACCCATTCATTGAATGTCAGAGAGATATCTTGTTTTAAAAACTTAGTTTGAAAGTTAGGCGTGCTTAAGGCAGTATCAATGACGGGGGGGGCTTCATCTCTCGGTCCACCTGTAGGCGTAGTAGGGGTAGCACAAGAAGTCAGCATATAAAAAAATGCAGATAAAATACACCACGGTAAGAAACGAGTCATTCCCAATTTTTAAACAAATATAAGACAGGGAAGCCTCTTTATTTTAATTAAAATCCAAAGATGTTCTTAGCAGATAAGATGATGATAACGCAACCTACGACAATGAGTAAAAATCTTTGACTAACTATTTTTGCCATCCATGCGCCCAGAGGTGCGGCTAAAACACCCCCAATAATGAGTCCGATGATGATTGGCCAACCTGTAATGCCTATGAAAACAGTAAAAATACCAGAGGCTGCTAAGGCAACGAGAAACTCCGCAGCATTAACGGTCCCAATCGTAGTTCTTGGGGCATTTCCCCGGCTTAAGAGGGTAGTGGTAACAATGGGACCCCATCCGCCGCCACCGCTGGCGTCAGCAAATCCACCAATAAATCCAAGAAAAGATACATTGATATTTTTTTTCTCGGCAACCTTATTTTTTATTCCCTTTATGAGCACAACAATACCCATTATTATTAGATAGAATGAAATAAAAGGCTTGAGGGCATTTCCATCGAAATAGGAAACTACGCCAGCGCCAAGAATAGCTCCCAAAATGCCAGGTAAGGCTAGTTTTTTAAAAAGTTGTTTATCCACATTTCCAAATCGCCAATGCGAAAGACCAGAGGCTGCCGTTGTGAAAATTTCAGCCAGATGAACACTGGCACTGGCCACTGCTGGACTAACGCCAGTAGTAAGTAAAAAAGTGGTAGAACTTATACCATAAGCCATTCCCAACGCACCGTCTATAAGTTGGGCTAAAAAACCAGCAGCTAGCCAGATAAAAAATTTAGGGTCAACATATTGAAGCACGAAGGACTTTATGGCGTTTTCACCTATGGGCAACCATAAAAAAAGAAGAAAACTTAATATGAAAAGAAAGGTGACAACATATAAAATGACAAATAAAAGGGAGATATCTTTTTGGGCAGGCAGTCTGAGCGCTTTCATTTGTCAGTATTAAAGGTAACGAAAATGCAAAGATATAAATTCTATTAAATAAGTAGGGTATTTTATAAGATATCTGAAACTGTTTTTTCTAACATTAGTTTTAGCGTTTGGTCGCGAATTTGTAAAAAAACTCTGTTGAGGCCGCAAGCTACTTCGTCAGGACAATCTTTGCATTTTTCATAAAATTTTAATGAGACGCAGGGTAAAAGGGCAATAGCACCATCAAACAGGCGGTATATTTCACCAAGTAAAATAGTTTCTGGCGCTTTAACTAGATAGTAGCCTCCGCCTGCACCTTGTTTACTGTTTACAAATCCTCCTTTTTTCAAGTCTAGCAAAATAAGTTCCAAAAATTTTCTTGGAATATTTTCAAGCCGGGCAATTTCAGCCGTTTGGCAATGAGTATCAGGGTACCGCTTAGCCAGATGAGCGAGTGCCTTAAAAGCATATTTACATTTTTTGGACATCATAAGTTAAAGGCATAAAAAGTGAAATTCGACAGAAAGCAATATTTCTATGTATATGATAGGTTTTAGCAGTTAAACGGCAAAAAATCGAATATTTATGAATAAAATTCGCCTTAAAACTAATCAAATTTTCTAAAAAAAATCTAATATAAAAATGTCCTTCTTACCCTAATTGCTTTATTCTTTTATAATTTTGTATCTTTAAAAATACTTGAAGTTCAATTAACTGCCATTTATCGATGAATACATTTAAAAAAGAAATTTTGTTAAAGGGAAAATTAATTTTTGTATCCCTTTTGTGCCTTTTAGTTTCCAGTGCATGTGAAAAAGAGGTTAAACCTGGAATGGGTGGAGGTCCGGGAAAGGGAAAGGACATGCCGCCAAGTGTAGTGGATTATACCATTGCCACCGGACAGGAATTGACGATGAGTATTTTAGCAACGGGAAATCTTTTACCTAATGAAACGGTTGAAATCAGGCCTGAACGTGCCGGTAGGTTAGAAAAAATATATTTTAAAGAGGGAGGAACAGTCCTTAAAGGTGCTTTATTGGCCGAGTTGGATAGAGACGACCTGGAGGCGCAGTTGGCAAAATTGAAAGTCAATGAGCAATTCGCAGATCGCGAAGTAAAAAGGGCAAAGGCTTTATTAGATATTGATGGAATCACGCAGGAAGAATACGATAGATTAGCTACCAATCTTAATCTTGTGAAGGCTGATATTCGGGTGACAGAAGTTGGTATTGAGAAAACGAAAATATTTGCCCCTTTTTCAGGTAAAGTGGGTTTAAGACAACTTAGCGAGGGGGCTTTTGTATCAAATGCCGACCGACTGGTCTCTTTGCAGCAAACTAATCCTATAAAATTAGAATTTGATGTGCCTGAAAGGGAAGCAAGGGATTTGAAAAACGGGCAGCTTATCACTTTCACCGTCGAAGGCTTGAAACAGTCATTCAAAGCCACAGTGTATGCTCTTTCTTCTGTCATTAATCAAAGTACCAGAACCCTTACGGTTAGAGCAACTTGTCCTAACGGGGAAGGATTATTGCAACCTGGAAACTTTGCCAGAGTATCGCTCGTTACCAGTAAAGTTCAAAACTCAATACTAGTACCTACCGATGCCATTATTCCCGTTTTAGAGGGACAGCAATTGTTTATAATTAAAGAAGGACTGGTAGTACCAATGCTTGTCGAAACAGGGTCCCGCAAAAACAATAAAATAGCTATAACCAGCGGAATTTCTATTGGGGATACTATCCTTTTAAGCGGTTTATTGGCTGTGAAGCCAGGAGATTTGGTTATTCCTGGAAATTTTATTGATCTCGTTAAAATGGACAAATAATGACTTTTTCTTCCTTAAGTATTAATAGACCGGTTTTAGCCAGTGTAATTTCCATTGTTATCGTTCTTTTTGGTATCATCGGTTACACTTATTTGGGTATTCGTGAATATCCAAGTATTGATCCTCCCGTTATTTCTGTAAGTACCAGTTATACCGGCGCCAATGCAGATGTTATTGAATCGCAAATTACTGAACCTCTCGAGGAAAGTATCAATGGTATTTCAGGTATCCGTTCCCTGTCGAGTGTCAGCACACAAGGTCGTAGTAGCATCACGGTCGAATTTGAAGTGGGTTTGGATCTTGAGGCTGCCGCTAATGATGTGCGCGATAAAGTTTCCCAGGCACAACGTTCATTGCCAGCGGATACTGATCCTCCTATCGTAAGTAAATCGGACGCTGGTTCTTCCAATATAATGACGGTAACCGTACAGAGCTCTAAGAGAGATTTATTGTTTCTTAGTGAATATGCCAATAATGTTTTAAAAGAAAGATTACAAACCATACCTGGCGTTTCCAATATCAGAATTTGGGGTGAAAAAAGGTTTGCCATACGTATTAAAATGGACCCCGCTCGACTTTCAGCTTATTCTTTAACGCCTTTAGATGTAAGAAATGCCCTGCAAAGACAAAATTTAGAACTTCCTGCGGGTAAAATTGAGGGAAATAGAACGGAATTGACTATTCGTGCACAGGGAAGATTATATACGCCTGAAGAGTTTGGAAATATTGTATTGAGAGAACAAAATGGCATTATTGTTCAGGTGAAAGATGTTGCTGAAGTAGTTTTGGAGGCTCAGAATACAAGAACTATAATGAGGGGTAACGATGGTAAACCACAAGTGGGTGTTGCTTTAACGCCTCTCCCAGGTGCCAACTATATAGAAATTGCCGATGAAGTGTATCGTCGGGTAGAGGCAATAAAAAAGGATAAACCGGAAGATATCATTCTTGATTATGCTTTTGATAGCACAAAACCTATTAGAAGAGCTATCTCGGAAG
>JBILDL010000133.1:0-6430 GCA_044352635.1 Saprospiraceae bacterium
AAGGGGCCAAAGGGTACAATGAAACATTTTGTGCCGCCAGGGACCAAATAGCAAGAGACATGTGACCCCTCCGGGGTCAGGATATTGTGAAGATCGACCCCGGAGGAGTCGCATGTTTAGACTGATTAGCCTTATGTATACTCTATAAAGTAGCAAAAAAAAGAGGCTATCTTTTTAGACAGCCTCTTTTTCTTTTATCCCATTTCTGAAACCACTTCGGTCACTTCGGGAACCATACGTTTTAACATGCCTTCAATCCCTGATTTTAGGGTAACGGTGCTACTTGGACAACCGCTACAGCTACCTTGCAAGGTTACGGTGACGATTCCTTCTGAAAAACTTTTGAACTCAATGTTTCCACCGTCCATTTCAACAGCAGGCTTCACATAAGTATCAATAAGCTCTTTTATCTTTTTTACCGTCTCACTTTGCTCGCCTGTATGAACTTCATGTTTACTATTTTCAGCTTCAAAAGCTAACATGGCTTCGGCATAACCTTCTCTAATAATTTCAGATCCGTTAGCAACATATTCTTTTATAAACTCTTTTAGAGGAAGCAGGATAGTTTCCCAGGCATAATTAAATTCCTTTGAAACAGTAACAAAATTATTGCAAACATAAACTCCCTTAACGTAAGGAAATTGGAATAATTCGGTAGCTATTGGGGACCATTCTTTAGCCGCATTCACTTCTTTAAAGTCAGCTGTCCCTTTATAAAGCATTCTGTTAGTAACGAATTTTAAAGTTTCCGGATTCGGCGTTTGCTCCGTATATATCAGAACCGGACTCTGTGGTGTAGTATTTTCCATGTTGATAAAATGGTTGGTTTTAGGTAAAAACAAGTTCTTAATAAAATAGTTTTATCTCCGCCTCAGCCATATAGTTCAGTTTGAATATGGGAAGATGGAAAACCAAGGTTTAAAAGGTTTTTTTGAGCCTCATCAATCATATTTCTCCAACCACAAAGATAAAAGATTGGTTCTTTCATATCAAATAATTTTTGATGTTGATAAATCTGATGGACGTATCCCCTATAGAAAAATATATTTTTCTCTTTGATAAGAGGTAATTCTTCTTCTCTTGAGAGGGCTATATGTACTTGAAAATCAGGTAATAATTTAATTAATTCCCGCCATTCATCTAAAAAAAGAACATTTTCCATTTTTCTTGTGCCAAATATAACCCGGATGGCTGCTTCCTTTACGGGCTGCTGACAAATATCCCACAGCATACTTCTGAAGGGTGCAATGCCTGTTCCCGTACAAATAAAACAGAGCGTTTCAGGCTTATTTTCAGGTAAAATGAAGCTACCTTCAGGACCTTTAAATTTCAGTTTATCTCCTATTATTATTTGGTCAAACAGATAGGTGGTACCTAATCCTCCTTCATTTTTTACAATACATAGTTCAAAATGGTTCGTGTTATCAGGTGCATTAGCTAAAGAATAGCTTTTCCAGCGGTAAAGTCTTTTTTCGTGCACAGGAAGATCGAAAGTAATGAATTGACCTGCTTTGAATGAAAAAACATCGTCACTCAATAATTTGAAAGTGAAAAGTCTCGTTTGAGGCGCTATTTCTTTAAAAGAAACTAATTCGCATTCATTCCACTTGGTTGGCATAATTTTTATTTATTTTCACTAAATATCAATTCATTATAGGTAAAAAGGGTTGAAAATCCTTTCTTTTTAAAATAGGATATAATGTCACTTTGATGTAGTTCGGTTAAAATCATCAAAAAATCACCACCCCATGCGCCCAGAGATTTTACTACCCCTTGAAAATCCGTAAAATATTCCTCCTGAATAGGTGTTAAATCCAATTGATTGCCGGTAATTTCTTCATGCGTCTTTATTAATGCGCAAAAGTCTGAAAAATGTTCAGCGGTCAGAACTCTTTCAGTCAGTTGTGATATTTCTGAGATATAGGCAGGATTTAATGATTTAGCGCGGTAGCTTGAAATTCCCTCTCTGCTGTTTTTCTTTTTGCCAGAGAAAAGGAAGTAAATTTTGTTTAAAAACAAAGGGTTAAACGACGCTATATTAACTTCAGGTTTCTCGTTATTTTCCTTTATTTTTCTGTAGGTAATAGGACCCATTGCGCCGGCAGCGGCAATATCATATCCGGAACCACCGAATGATTTTTCCAATAAATAATAAGGATTAATTTGAGTCCATTTTGAAAGTAAAGCGATAAGAGTGGAACTGGTCCCAAGTCCCCATTCTCTTGGAAAATCGAGGCGTGTTTCTATTTTGCCTTCTAAAAAAGAAGCGGGAAGCCCTTTTTCTGAAATCATACTGGTAAGTAGTGAGGTAAGTACATCTGTTTCAGGCAACCCCTTACCGACATTAACCTTCATAGAATTTAGCTCCCACGAGGCAGAAAACCACAATTGTCCTTTATCTGTGAAACTCTCCCAAAGGAGGCAATGTGAACCAGGGTGGGGATGAAAATGCAGATGCTGACCACATATAGTAGGTAGGGCTAATGCTTTTGCCCCGTCTAAAACAGCATATTCCCCTGTTATTAAAAGTTTTCCATGTGAAAAATAGGTTGTTTCATTCATTTTTCAGACCGCATTGAATCAATGAATTCACGAACCGATGAAAAAGACACGGGGATTTTGCTAAAATGTTGTAAAGCGTTGCTTTTTTCCTCCTCATTCGCCTGTAAATGGACTAGAATATTCATCAGGTGCATACGCATGTGACCGTCCTGAATACCTGAGGTAATCAAAGACTTTACAGCGGCAAAATTTTGGGCAAGACCAACGGATGCAACGATTTGCATGAGCATTTTGGCATCGGGTTCTCCTAAAATGGAGAGCGTTTTTTTAGCTAAAGGATGCAGGTGTGTCAATCCGCCGATGGTTCCAATAGCCAGAGGGATGGTCAGGGAAAATGTAAAAATATCATTTTCAATTTGGCAAACACTCAAAGATTTGTAGGAACCATCTTTTGCAGCGTAGGCATGTCCTGCTGCTTCTACGGCTCTGAAATCATTACCAGTAGCCATAATAACGGCGTCAATACCGTTAAAAATTCCCTTATTATGTGTGGTGGCTCTGTATGGATCAATTTCAGCAATGCGCACCGCTTGTTGAAATTTATTGGCAAATTCAGCGGCACCCATGTCTTTATAGATGCCATTAAAGTCACTAATAGGACAACTGACAGTGGCCGTTACTAAACATTCAGGAGTATAATTTGATAAAATGGACATGATAATGAGGAGCTCTCTGTCTTCAGGAGAAAGAAAACTGGAGGAATCAAAATATTCTTTGAGTGATGAGGAAAACGATTCTAAATGGGTGTTAATAAAATTGGCCCCCATAGAATTTACCGTCTCAAATTTAACTCTCAGTTGATAAAGGCCTTCCTCTAAATGACCGAAATGAAGAAGCTCTATATCTGTGACGCCACCCCCTCTTTTTACCATATTAGCACCTAAATGTTTACTTTCCAGCAGAAGCTTCTCTTTTATTTCAGGAAATAAACGATATAACAGGGCAGTATCACCAAACCATTTGAAATGGATCTGTCCGATTTTAACGGTAGATAAAACAGTCGATGTAAATCCGCCCCTGGAAAGCCAGAATTTTGCTGCACTTGAAGCAGCAGCAACCACGGAACTCTCCTCGATGACCATAGGAACTGCATAAACCACGCCATTGATTAAAAAATTGGGAGCTATGCCATAGGGAAGAATAAAATTGCTTATGGTATTTTCACTAAATCCATCTATTACTTCCTGAATAGCTTTATTTTCATGAAAAAAAACGGAGAAATCATCGGTATTGGCATTCACATCCTCGGTACCATAGTTTGTATTTACCCAATCTATTTTTTCCTTTTTAGATAACTTTGAAAAGCCGGAAATTAATTTTTCATTCATGGGGAATAGGCATTATGACGGAGGTAAAGTTAGAAAATGATTAGCTACTATGAGTCCTTCAATTTGGTGTTTGACAAACGATTGCAGGGTCGAATAATCATCTCTGGCGTATTTCAAAAATAAGGAAGCCTGACCATAAACTGCGGGTATTTTCGATTTCTTTACTAAATAATGTCCATGTAAAAAGTCTTGAATTCCTCCTGAAATGATGAGCAGTTTACATTGTATATCGGTTGGGTGGTCCAGGAAAATATCGTTACAAAAGCCAACCATTTGATTGGCATCATGGCCTACTTTGGTTAGAGGATCTAAGGCTTCAGCACGGTCGGGGTGGGCACGAAAGAGTTCTAACTTAGAAAAATTAGTTCCACCTCCTGCGGCAAATTCAACGGCAGTGAGCGGTAACGACAGCAGTTTTTTAAGACTTTGCGGCCCCATTCCTTGTCCCACCTCTTTAACTATAAGTGAGATCTCCGGATAATGGCGTAAGAGTTCCTGAATAATAAAAATAGGAGGATAAGTAAATCTATCTCCCTCGGGTTGTAGCCATTCCTGTAAAGGATTAATATGTATGATTAAGCCATCGGCCTCCAGTTTTTCAATTAACGCCGGGATTCTGAATAATTCTTTCTGGAGCCATAATTTTTCGATTTGAGCAATGCCCAAATTGGCATAAAAGGGAACACCTTCGCCTAAAATGGGTCTGACGGCATAATCGCTTAATGTTTCATCACTGAAAAGCAAGGGCCTGCATGATCCCAGGCCTAAACCCAGGCCAAATTCGGCACAGGCAAGCGCCAGATTTTTATTAATTTTACCAGCCATGGCCGTACCGCCCGTCATACTGGAAACCCAAAGTGGAGCACGCATAACCTTGGAACCAAAAGGAGTTTCAAGGAGAGAGGAATCTGTAGGATGGGCAGAAAGAAGCGGCTCATAGTAAAATTCGTTCCGCATATCGGCTGATGAAACCTGAGATCGGAAGGCAAGTTCGATGTGATCCTGCTTTCTACTCGATGCAGTAGGGTCATTATCAGGGGTGAAGATTTTCTTTTCAGACATTAAATGATATTTTCAAAGGCAAATTTAACGATTTCTTTAGGTAGAAGGAAGGAATAACAAAAGGAAAAGTAAAAAGTTGGTAGAGGTATGAAAAAAAGATGTCAAAATTTTTATTGTTTTTCAGTTAGTTATGATATTTTTATAAAAAAAAATGACCTAAAAGTTTGTTTGGAATAAAAAGAAATATACTTTTGCAGTCGCTTAATAAAGCAGTATTTCTTAATTCCTTCATTTTAAACAAATCAAATAGTGGATACGCTCAGTTACAAGACGGTACACGCCAATAAACAAACTGTTCAGCACAAGTGGTACGTTATTGATGCAGAAGGAGAGATAGTAGGTCGCCTTTGTACTAAGATTGCTACTATCCTTCGGGGTAAAAATAAACCTTCCTACACACCACACGCAGATGCAGGGGATTTTGTTATTGTGTTAAATGCAGATAAAGTTCGCTTTACTGGTCAGAAAATGCAAGACAAAGTTTACAGACATTACACAGGTTACCCTGGCGGTCAAAAGACCTACACGGCACAGGAACTTATGGCTCGCAAGCCAAATGACATCGTGGAACGTGCGGTTAAAGGCATGCTTCCTAAAAATCGTTTGGGAAGAAGTATGATTAAAAAATTATTTATTTACACCGGGGCTGAACATCCCCACCAAGCGCAAAAGCCAGAGGTTCTCGGGTAATTCGCTAATAGTAAGCATCGTATATGGAAATGATTAATGCAACGGGTAGAAGAAAGTGTTCGGTAGCCCGTGTCTATCTAAAAAAAGGGGAAGGAAACATTCTTGTGAATGGTAAGGATTATAAAGCCTATTTTCCTCAGGAACACGTACAACTTTCTGTAATGGCGCCGCTAGAAGAAGTGGAAGTAGCTAAATTGTATGATGTTGTTGTCAATGTCAGTGGTGGCGGTTTCAAAGGCCAGGCAGAAGCAGTTCGTATGGGTATCTCCCGTGCTTTAGTGGAGCTAAATGCAGATTTTAGAAAGCCACTAAAAGACAGGAAATTCTTAACTCGTGATTCACGTGAGGTTGAACGTAAGAAATACGGTAAACCAAAAGCAAGAAAGAGCTTCCAATTCAGTAAACGTTAATCCTTTAAATCAGGGTAGCATTTATTATCCCCAAATTTGTAAAGATATGAATAAGCCAACTTATAAAGAATTACTGGATGCAGGTGTACATTTTGGACACCTTAAAAAGAAGTGGAACCCAAAAATGTCTCCGTACATTTTTATGGAACGCAAAGGCATCCATATCATCGACCTAAATCGTACCTCTGAAGGTTTAGATCGCGCTGCTAATGCCATGCGTGCCTTAGCAAAATCAGGTAAAAAAGTACTTTTCGTAGCCACTAAAAAACAGGCCAGAGATATCGTTACCGAAGCAGCACGTCGCGCAGGTATGCCTTATGTTTGTGATCGTTGGTTAGGTGGTATGATGACTAACTTTACCACCATTCGCAAGTCTAT
>JBILDL010000134.1:0-6355 GCA_044352635.1 Saprospiraceae bacterium
ATCACCTTTTTTAATTCCCTGCTCTCTTAATAATCTTACTACTTTAGCTTCTGTAGCAATACTGGCATGATCGGTTCCAGGCACCCAACAGGCATTTTTACCAGATAATCTTGCTTTTCTTACCAGAATATCCTGTATGGTGTTGTTTAACATGTGCCCCATGTGCAAAACTCCGGTAACGTTGGGTGGGGGGATGACTACCGTAAATGGCTCCCTTTCGTCAGGTTCTGAATGAAAATAATTTTTTTTAAGCCAATAATCATACCACTTTGTTTCTGTTTCCTGGGGTTGATAGCGCGCTGACAAGGACATATTTTTCATTTTTAAGGATGGTTTAGTATCCTATTTTAAAAATTCTAATTCAACTTGAGTTTGTAAAATGTCTTCCAAGGTTTCTTTCCTTCTGATTAAATGCAGACCTCCTTCCATAAATAGTGCTTCCGCTGGTCTTGGCCTTGAATTATAATTGGAAGCCATAGTATAACCATAAGCTCCGGCATTATGAAAACACAGAATATCGCCTTCTTTTATTTCTGGTAATTCCCGCTGTTTGGCAAAGGTGTCTGTTTCACATATATTGCCCACAATGTCATAAGTTAATAAAGCGCCATCGGGATTGGAACAGTTGGTTATATGATGATATGCGTCGTAAAACATGGGTCTGATCAGATGATTAAATCCAGAATCAACACCGGCAAATAATACGTAAGGCGTTTGTTTCACAACATTTACCTGAGTAAAAAAGTAGCCGGCCTCACTAACCAAATACTTCCCAGGCTCGAAAATAAGGGATAAAGTTCTGCCATATTTTTGGCAGAATTGATTGAAAGAAGCGCTTAGTAATCTACCTAGTTCGTTAATATCTGCTTTTTTATCTTCCGGTTTATAGTTTATTTTAAATCCTCCGCCTAAATCTAAAAAGGTTAAATCAGGGAATTGTAAAGCTATGTCAAACAGCATATCAGCTACCTTAACAAAAGATTCAGCATCTTTTACATCGGAACCAATGTGTATATGCAGACCTTCTACCTTCAATCCTGTTTTGGAAAGGATAGATTTTATATCACCTATCTGTTCAAAGGAAATACCAAATTTAGAATGTGTATGACCAACGGATATATTTATATTACCTCCTGCCAGGATATGGGGATTTAGCCTTACACAAACAGGGGTTTCCGGGAATACCTGACCAAAACGTAGAAGAAAAGGTAAATTATCAATATTAATGCGAACTCCCATTTCAACGGCCTCGGCTATTTCTTCAAAGCCGACCATGTTAGGGGTAAACATAATGTCATTCGGTTTGAACCCCGCCAATAAACCAATCTTAATTTCTTCTATTGAAACAGTATCTAATCCTGTCCCCCATTTTTTCATCAGGCGCAACACATTAATGTTAGTCAAGGCTTTACATGCATAATGGATATGCAAATCCTCTACAGAAAATGCGGCTTTAAAGGCTGCTACCTGTTTTGCCATTTCATCGGCGTCGTAAACATATAAAGGCGTTCCTAATTTGGCACACCAAATGGCTGGCTCAAATCCTTCTGGAATGGCTTTGCCTTTTATTTCTGAATGATTCATTGAAATTCTTAAAATTTACCGCAAAATTGCGATAATTCTTTCATAACCTTGCACCCTATGGATGCAATTTTGCATCTAATAGTAAAAATATCCTTTTTCTGCCTTTATTTAAAAGGGTTTATATCTTTTATGGAGGAATCAGTGTTAATTCAGCGTTGCTTAAAACAGGACTATACCGCCCAGGAATTCTTGTATAAAAAGTATGCTCCGAGGTTTTTAGCGCTAATCCTTCGCTATATTCCCCGACGTGATGATGCTGAAGATGTGCTTGTGGAATCTATTTTTAAGATATTCACAAAATTAGATACCTTTAAAAAAGAGGGAAGTTTCGAAGGTTGGATGAAGAGATTGGTAGTTAATGACTGCCTGATGTTTTTAAGAAAAAATAAAATGATTACCGTAGCCATTGAAACATTGAATGAGGCTAAAGCTGACTTGGATGATTCTTTTATTATGGAGAAAGATGTTGAAGCTTTACAGCGGGTAATCAATGCTTTGCCAAGTGGTTATAAAATTATTTTTAATTTATATGTGGTAGAGGGTTATAAACATAAGGAGATTGCCCAACTTTTGGGCATCAGTGTTAATACCTCTAAATCGCAATTGATTCATGCAAAAAGAAGCATAAGAAAACAACTTGGGTTAACGAATCTGGAGACAGATCATTCAAAAACTGAAGATCATGATGATGAATAATTTTAAAGATATGAATAATAAAATGTCCTCCTGGGATCAAGTGTCTGAAGCATTGAATAATTTGGAACAAACGCCATCGAATGAGGTGTGGGTGCGCATTCAACAAAGGAAATTTAGAAGAAGGATAATTCGATTTAGTTATAGCAGTATTGCGGCTACTTTTTTACTGATAGTAGGTGTATTTTTATTTAATCAGAAGGAATCTCTTTCTTTTTCAGGCTATTCTTACGAACCTGGCATTGAGCAAACAGAGGCAGAATCATTTCTCGCGTCCATCACTTTTTCCAATGCTCATTTGCAAAATGGCAAAGTTGCTGAAGGTACTGTCCCCAAAATACTGGTCCCAAAAAATCCTTAATCTACAGTGTATATAAGTTGCTCAATGAAATGATTAAATGCGGGGGCAAATAATTTTCTTTTTGTAATCTGCAGGTTTTATCCAGGTAAAATTTATTTCAAATGAATTTCTGCTAAAACTGCTTGTTTGCAGAGGTTTCTGACCTATCGAATAGGCTAAGCCAAGTTGAATATTTTTTAGTTCAAAAACGGTCTGAAAAGTTATTTCGCCAAAAAACCATTTTCCATTATCTGATTGATTACCATGAAACCAAAGGCTCGCCCTTAGCGCCTGATCATTCCAGTCCTGTGGATTAAAACGGAAGGGGGCTCCCAGGCTTATTCTCTGATGCGTTCCTTGTACGAGATAGTAAATAACGGGTAAAATATGGGTGTTTTCTGCTAAAGACCATTCTCCACCCGCAATTAAGGTTGTTTTTCTCTCTAATCGGGTATCAGAATTGGGAATAAATCCCATTTTGGGCTCATTAATATGAAACAGGCTAATGCCCGCATAAATACCTGTATTTTTACTCCAACTGTTGGACCAAAGAACGCCAGCATTTATATCGGGTATAAAAGACGAAGAATAGGTAATGCCACTAGGTTCTCCACTTGGCAAGGTTGTGTTCCCACCGCCAATATTGGGGTCATATTGATTAGAAAACCAGGTATTACTGGCTAATGAAGTTTGCTCCAGCCCAACCTGGAATGCCAGGCTTAGATATTGGGTTCCTTTACCGTATCGGCCTGCTTTGAGCAGTTTTAAATATCCACCACCCAAACTTACTTTTTGATGTACAAAAGAAGGATCTCCTAATTTGAATGAGGAAATTAAGCCTTGTAAAGTCCAGAAATCCTGCCTTCCTGCTTTGTATCTGGTATCAAAACCAAAAGCCGACAATTGATTTTTGTAGGATAAGCTCGGCAAATCACTTTGGGTTTTGAACTGGAGGCTTGCTCTGATTTCTCCTGAATGGAGCCCTGCAAAGGCTGGATTAGCCAGCAAGGGTTGCGAGGTAATTTGAGAAAAAACCGGGTCTTGCCCATTCACTGAAATAAGCGAAGAGATAAAAATGAGCAAAACAAACTTGGTTCTTTCAATAATCATTTTGTAAAATTAACGAATCAATTGGGTTTGCCCACGTAAATAATCCTTGTAGCCATCGGAATACTCGACGGTACAAAACCATTCATAATTTCCAACGGGCACCTCCATTTGCCTAAAAGTACCATTCCAACCCCGGCTCGTTTCATTGGTAAAAAAACCAGCATCCTGGTAAACCAAATTACCCAGCTGGTCGTAAATTTTAAACTGCAGTATTTTTACATTTTCAGGCCCATGGATAATTAAAATATCATTTTGGTTGTCATTATTGGGACTAAATGCCGTTGGTATGGCTATATTTCTTTGTTGACTCACCAGTATTTTTACTCCATCCTTAGCAACACATCCGTTTCTATCTGTTGCCGACAGATTTATTTCCATGGTTCTATTGGCCGTAAATATGGCATCTTTACAACGCAAACAGGATAAAGCCATGCTATCGGGCAATGACCATTGGTATTTTATAGGTGCCTGACCATTGAAAAGTAAGGGAATAAGAGATATTTTCTGATTGTAATTTGCTTTGATAATTTCCTGGCCTAAATCTATATTGAAAAAGAGGGGTTCAGGGATATTGAAAGTGGTATCCGTCAGACAGCTATTGGCATCTTTAAGAAAAAGGGTATATTTCCCAGCACCTAAATTACTAATGCGATTCCCTGTTTGCCAGGTTGTCTTATCAAAACTATAAACAAAAGGACCTTTACCACCAAAAGCGGCAAAGCTTAAGATGGCATCTGATTTTCTAAAGCAACTTACACTATCCAAATCGAAGTCTAAAATAGTTTTTTCGGGTTGATAAATAGTTACTTCTTCCATTTTAAGGCAATTCCGGGCATCAGTTACAGAGATATTGTAGGTACCTCCTTTCATGTTTTGCCTTTTAAAGGAAGCATTCCCATCTGACCACAAAATGTTGTATCCTGGATTACCTCCTGTGACTGATATTTCAGCTTCACCTTCTGCATAATCAAAACACGCATTTCCCTTGTTAAATTGATTGATAATTATGGCGGGCGGTTCTTTTAGAATAAAAGAAGTATTTCCTTTGCATCCTGATACATTAGTTACGGTCAGTTGATAATTCCCGGCAGCCAAATTAAAAATAGTATCTTTTGCTACAGCTTGATTAGCAGCACTCCAGGTGTAAAAAGAGATATTTACCTCACTTTGTATTGATTTTAACCATATTTTTCCATCTTTTCCAGCATTGCAGGTAGGGTCAGTACCCTCTAAGGCAAGGATAACAGGTAACGGATTTCTCATATAGCCCCTCGAAATACCAGTGCAACCCTTCGCATCTGTGACGGTTAAAGTATAATTTTCAGCCCCTAACAATCCTTTTACTAAAGGTGTTCTTTGACCGCTACTCCATTGATAGCGAAAAAGTGAAAAGTCAAGACCTTCCCTGCCATTTATTTTAGTGAGTGATATTTCTCCATTTTGATCATTAAAACAAGAGGGTGCCTTTATATCTATTTCAGGCTTTATTTCAGGCAGATCGACAGGTTTTATTTGTACGGAATCAAGACAACCCTGGGCATCATTTACTTTGATTGTATAGGAAAGAGTATCTAAATTGGACGATAATAATCCGTTAAAACCGGTGTTCCAAAACACAAAATAGGCAGGACTTCCGCCAGTAACTGTGGCTTGAACTGTATTTTCTTTTTTTCCAAAACAACCGCTATAAGTTTGAATGGCACTTATTTTTAGTGGATTTGCCGGATTATTGATGGTAACTTTATCTGTAATTTTGCATTTATTAGCATCTGTCAAAGTGACAGCATAATCACCCGCTGGTAAATTGATCCTTTTTTTTACGGTGGAGTTATCTGACCAAAGTAGTTGGTAGGGTAGGCTTCCACCAGCGGGAAAAACCTCTATATCGCCATCATTTTTATTCAAACAGGTCAGATTTCGGGTTTGAATATTCATTTGCAATGGCAAAGGGCTGGTCATAAGTACCTGATGCTGAAGGGCACAACCTTTTGCATCGGTGATATTTATAAAATAAGACCCCGTAGCTAATCTGTTTGCCAGATTTCCTACCTGTCCCAAAGGATCACTCCATTTAATTTGATAAGGTTTTGAACCTCCACTCACAAAAATTCTTGCGAGTCCATCTTCATTTCCATAACATGAAACAGGCGTAATTTGACTGGAATCAATCTTTAAAACACTCGCTCCCTGAGCGATGACGGTATTAACCGTGTGATTGCATTGGTTCTGGTCTGTAATAGTTAATGAATAGGGACCTGCCGGTAAGTCTGTAATATCGGAATTGGTGTTTCCATTATTCCACATAAAACGGTAAGGCAAGACGCCTCCTGTCACTGTTGCCTTTAAGGTACCCGTAGCCGAACCAGAGCAAATAGTGGGTGTGCTAACTATGGTTCCAACGATGGGAGGTGGCGATTCAATTAAAAATGAATCTTTACCAACGCAACTTTTGGCATCTGTAACAGTTAGGGCGTAAGCTCCTTGCTTTATAAGGTTGGTTGTAGCGTATGTTCCACCATCTGGTTGCCAGCGAAAAGTGTAACCGCCATTTCCTCCGGTTGGTTCAGCCTTTAATTGAGCACCCGCCAAATTAAAACAAAGCGCCGGTTTTAATAAGCTTATATTGGT
>JBILDL010000135.1:0-6287 GCA_044352635.1 Saprospiraceae bacterium
GAACGATATAACTGGTTCAACAACTCGGTTAAACCCACAGTTTCTGTGGATGGCCCTGGAATTTATTGGGCAAAAGTTACCTTTGGTACTACCTGTGTTATAACTGACACTGTGCGGGTGCTTGCGGCCGATAAATTTGAAGTGAATTTACCTGGCGATACGACTCTTTGTGTGGGCGATACCCTAAGATTAGACGCCAAATTAGAGGCTATTGGTGTGCGATATGTATGGCAGGATAGTTCTTTAAATAGCTTTTATGTGGTTACAAAACCAGGGAAGTATAAGGTTTCTGTTACCCTGTCAGGTTGTACCGTTTCCGATTCCATAGAGGTGAAATTTCAGACACCGCTCAGACTCAACCTTGGAAAAGATACCTTACTTTGTTCTGATGCAACGCTAAAATTGAATGCTTCTCTTCCAGGCGCCATTTCTTACTTATGGCAAAATAATACGACAACGGATATATTCACGGTGGATAGATCTGGCTCCTATTCTGTTGCAGTCAAAGTGGGTGCTTGTACGATAAAAGACACTATATCTGTTGATTATCAGCCAGTCATTGATCTACAATTTGGAAGAGATACAACGGTTTGTGCCGACGTCACGCTTACATTAGGAAGCACAACCAGTTATGAAAGCTACTTGTGGCAAGACGGCAGCAGGAATCAGACTTATCAGGTGCGCAGTCCTGGGATTTATTCGCTAACGGTGGTAAAAGACGGATGTACCAAAACGGGTAGCGTAAACATTAGTCATAAACAAGTCCCTACGTTTAGTTTACCCCCATTATTAAGTTCTTGTGAGGGAAAAACCATTACCATTGGTCAGAGTCCTGTTTTTTCAACGGCCAAATATCTTTGGACAAATGGCTTAACTACCCCTGAAATTACCGTTTCAACCACCGCAGTTTATGGGTTAGAGATAGATCTGAATGGATGTATTTACAAAGATGATGTTCAGGTAACATTTAATCCACTGCCAGTTTTAAATTTACCCCAGGAAACGCCGGCTTGCCAGGGTGATACCGTAACTTTGAATGTGGCACAGGCAAATACCACCTTTTTTTGGAGTACTGGTGAACTTACTCCTTCTATCAAAGTCTCTAAAAGTGGATTAGCCTGGGTACAGGCAACCAATCAATTTGGTTGTTTAAATATTGATACCACTTTCGTGGTGTTTAATCAACGACCCAGTGTAGCAGCAGGGCCTGATTTGCTACTTTGTAACGGTGAAATTGGCATTATAGAGGTAGGTTTTACGCCGGGAAGTACGCTGAAATGGAATAATGGGGATAAAGGAGCTAAAATAAATGTACTTTCAAGCGGCACCTATGTGGTAGAGGCTAACTTAAATGGTTGTCTTAGAACCGATTCCGTGACCGTCACTTTTATTGACGTACCAAATGAATTTTTAGGTACAGATAAAGAGATTTGTGAAGGAGATCAGGTGCGTCTCGAACCTATGATTCCGTCAGCCTCTTTTACCTGGCAAGACGGATCTACAAATCCCTATTTTTTAGCAGATAAAACGGGAATTTATTATGCCAGAGTAGGGGTTGGCACCTGTCAAAGAATTGATTCTGTGAGTATAGTGGTGAATACATTACCTCGTTTTGAACTTGGATTAGATTCCACCCTTTGCTCTGGTGGTAGCTATTCTGTAGGAATAAATGCACCTGCAGGCTCCACATATAGGTGGAATACGGGATCAACGGCCTCCAATTTGAATATTACCCAAACGGGCATTTACATTGCTACAGCAACCTATAAGGGTTGTATATGGAAGGATACCATCAGTGTTTCTGTGATTCCAAGAATACCTGTTTATTTGGGGCTGGATACCACTATTTGCGAAGGCCAGAGAATATTGCTTCGCGCCAATGTGGCGGCCGAAAAATATCAATGGCAGGACGGTTCCGATGGGCAGCAATTTTTAGTGGATGATGAAGGGCTTTACTTCCTTAGGGTTACCTCTGGAAAATGTGTTTTTACAGATTCCGTAAATATTAGCGTTAGAAAATGTATTTATTATCAGGTGTATGCCCCCAACGCATTTTCACCCAATGATGACGGAGTGAATGATGTCTTTAAATTGTTTGTTAATCCCGATGTAACTATCCTGACGTTTAAGTTAATTATTCACGATCGATGGGGCAATTTGATTTTTCAATCTACCGATCCTGAACTTGGGTGGGATGGTTTTCAGAAGGGAAATCGTGCTAATCCGGATACTTATATTTATGCCTATACCATTGAGTACGAAGATGAAAACGGCGTGGGAAGGCAAGTTAACGGCGGAACGGTCAATTTATTAAGATAGGTTTCATCTAAAAAATTAAACTATTTATACCTTTTAGCCTTTCTATACTAAACAAATATAGAATGTATTTAAAGGTAGTTATTTTTATTTTAACGGGTTTTTCCGTTTCCCTTTTCGGGCAAAGTAAGTTTTCAGTGAGTGGTTATGTGAAGGATGCCAATACAGGAGAGACCTTAACAGGTGCCTCCGTTTATGTGAAAACAGAGAGTAATTTGGGCGCTTCTACTAATACGTATGGCTTTTATACCCTGCGACTGGCTCCAGGTGATTACACGATTGTTTTCGCCTATTTAGGTTTTGCAGACCAGGAGAAAAAAATTAGTTTAACTAAGGATCTTTCGCTCAGTGTAGATTTAAGTGAGGGTGTAGAAATGAGTGAGGTCGTTATAGAAGCTGAAGCAGCTGATAAAAATGTGTCGGGTACGCAAATGGGTGAAATTATTTTGCCTATTGAAAAAATACAGAAAATTCCCGCTTTAATGGGGGAAGTTGATTTGCTTAAAGCTTTGCAGCTGCTACCTGGAGTACAATCGTCCGGAGAAGGAAGCTCTGGTTTTTTTGTGAGAGGGGGAGGACCTGACCAGAATCTGGTGCTCTTAGATGAGGCGCTCGTTTATAACTCAGGTCATTTATTTGGTTTTTTCTCGGTATTTAATTCAGATGCAATAAAATCGGCAAACCTTATTAAAGGAGGTATGCCAGCTCAGTACGGAGGTAGATTATCTTCCGTAGTCGATATTCAAATGAAAGAAGGGAATAACAAACATTATCAGGTGGACGGTGGTATTGGCCTAATTGCCTCCCGATTAACATTTCAAGGCCCCATAGTACCTGAAAAAAGTTCATTTATTGTTTCTACCAGAAGAACTTATGCGTTAGATCTTGCGCAACCTGCCATAAAAAGAACAGATTTCGCAGGTACCAACTATTATTTTTACGATTTGAATGCCAAGGCTAATTATACTTTTAGTGAAAAGGACAGAATCTTTTTTAGCACCTATTTCGGTCGCGATGTATTGAAATTTAGAACGCCCGGACGAGATTTTACCTTCGACCTGCCTTACGGAAATGCAACGGGAACTCTCCGCTGGAATCACCTTTTTAATAATAGATTATTTGTAAATACTTCTATCATTTATAACGATTACGATTTCACATTTAGGGCTGGCTTTGATGATTTTAGCCTTAAATTATTTTCGGGTGTCAGAGATTGGAACGGAAAGGTTGACTTCGATTACTTTCCTTCTAACAATCATGCCATAAAGTTTGGTGTACAAACTACCTATCACCGGCTTACCCCTAGCATAGCTACAGCACTTCAAGGCGATGAGGAATTTACAAACAATAAGGAATCTATACCAGCTTGGGAAACAGGATTTTATGTTTCCGATGATTTTAAAGTTAGCGAAAGAATTAAGATTCAGGCAGGTCTTAGATGGTCAATATTCACTCAAATGGGACCTTATGAGGCGAGTACAGGCGTTAATTATCAAAAGGGAGAGGAAGTTATAACCTATAACGGTCTGGAGCCTCGTTTGAGCTGGAGATACGCCTTCAATGCCAGTAATGCTATAAAAGGAGGAGTGACGGTTTCTAACCAATATCTGCATTTAGTGTCGAATTCATCAAGTACTCTACCTGCCGACGTTTGGGTGCCGAGTACAGAAAGAATCAAACCCCAAAGAGGCGAACAATATGCCTTAGGTTATTTTAAAAATGTAAAGAAAAATATGTTTGAGGTCTCTGCGGAGATTTATTTTAGAACCCTAAGAAATCAATTGGATTATGGCGAGAGTTATGTTCAAAGTCCTGCCGACGATTTAGAGCAACAGTTTATTTCTGGAAGCGGGCGGGCTTATGGTGCTGAATTGTTAATAAGGAAAAATGAAGGAAAATTAACTGGGTGGATTGGATATACAAGAGCCAGGACGGAAAGAAAATTTGCTGAAATTAATGGTGGCGCTTACTATCCGGCGGTATATGACAGGACACATGATTTATCGGTAGTTGTAAATTACGACAAAGGTAAAAAATGGGATTTTTCCGGTGTTTTTGTCTTTGGAACAGGTAGAGCATTTACTCCTATTGAAAGTATATATGTAATTGATCAAAGGGTAGTTACCAATTATGCACCTAGAAATAGTAGTCGTTTACCAGATTATCACAGAATAGATTTATCTGCTAATTACAGACCTAAAAAAGAGGAGGGAAAGGGTTTTTACAGCTACTGGACTTTTTCAGTTTACAATGTTTATAACAGACGTAACCCATTCTTTATCAACTATGAATTTGATACAGACGAGAAAACGGGGGTACTGAGTGCTTCTGCCTCTAAAGTATCCTTATTTCCGATTATCCCCTCTGTTACCTGGAATTTTAAATGGCAGCAGAAAAAAAATTAAGGCAATTTTTAAAAAAGTACTTGGAATACTAGAAATAATATTATCTTCGCACCGGAGAAATGGCAGAGCGGTTGATTGCAGCAGTCTTGAAAACTGCCGACTGTAATAGGTCCGGGGGTTCGAATCCCTCTTTCTCCGCCATCGGCGGAAGACAAAAAAATTAAAGCGTGTAGAATCTAGGTTTTACGCGCTTTTTTTATGTTTTTAATTATTGGGGTAACGATTACTTTTGCCCTGTTTGGAATACCTGTTTCATACTTTGGGAAATTTATCAGTGCATATTGTTTTTGAATCACGGATTCAAAGGATTTCGAGGATTACACTGGTTTTGGTTAGTTTCTTCGATCTTGGTGGGAAGATTGTTTTTTGGAAGATCATTTTATTTCAAGGTATTACGTGGATGTCTTCAGGCAAAATGGTATTGGGATTCAAATTCCATTCGTTTTGGATTATTTTTCTTAAAATTCTCAGCTGGTTCAAATATCTCTACTAATACATCGTCCTTGTCCACTGGGGGATAACCAAACTCATCTAGAAACAGAATCAATCCAACTTTCAAGGCAGATTTAATATCATCTCGTTTATTCCAATCGGGAAACCTGGCCTGTAACTCAACTAAAACTTTAACCGCTTTAAAATTTGGAATTTGTTATCTTTAGAGATAACTTTACAGAATGAATAGATCGATAATCTTTTTCGAAAATCACTTTATTGAATTGATTAGGCAAGTTGACCAAGTTCCTGAAAAGTTTTTAAAACATTTGACAGGGAACAACGGACTTTACGAAATCCTAATTGATTATCAGTCAAATATTTTCCGGATTTTCTGTTGTTTTGACCAAGGAAAACTTGTAGTTCTATTCAACGGATTTCAAAAAAAGACACAAAAAACATAGCGTACAGAAATGGATAAAGCGGAAAAATTAATGCAAAATTATTTTAACAACAAAAGATAACTTTTATGGAAAAGTATAAAAACATAAAAACATTTGATGAACTGATAGAACTTGAGCATGGGAAAATCGGGACAGAAAGCCGAATCAAATATGAAGAAGGTGCGCAAATGTTTATAATTAGTGAAATGTTAAAGACTGCACGTAAGGAGGCAAAATTAACGCAGGAAGAGTTAGCAAACAAAGCGGGAACAAAAAAAAGCTACATTTCCAAACTTGAGAACGGAAAAGGAAATATCCAACTTTCAACGTTAATACGAATTTTCGAGCAGGGCTTAAATCGCAGAATTGGACTGACTTTCCTTTAAACCGAATTGAAAAATGGTAATATATCTTTGACTTTGACCCCATGCAGTAGGTGATTCAGATAAGCATTTAATTCAATCTTTCGCACTTCACCACTTACTACATGAGTCATATCTTCTTTTTGCGGTTTAACTAATATAGGCTTATTATAAGGGTGCTTCTTTGAATTTCATGGTTGTTTTATTATTTTCCAAACCCCACTTGTTTTACCTTTTCTTTCTATAGCCCCTTTTCTTTTAAGTGATTCAATATGTTTTTGTACAGCAGATTCATTAATTCCTAGTTTTTTGGACAATTCTTTTCTTGA
>JBILDL010000136.1:0-6279 GCA_044352635.1 Saprospiraceae bacterium
GAACTTTACCGTTTTTAAGGGCATAATAAGTGGTCATTTTTCTTGAAAATTACATGAGAAATTTTTTCTTTTCCTTTTTAACATTGATTTTTAATGTCTTGGCATTAAATGGCCAAAGCATAAAAATTAATAATTCTTATACCCCCGAGGTTCTTGTTCAAGATGTTTTCGTAAATGGAGCATGTAAAAATATTTCAAAAATTCGGTCTATTGGCAATAGAGCTGGTATTGGTTTTTTTGAAGGAGGTAAACCAAGTATTGGATTGGAAAAGGGGATTATTCTTTCAACGGGAAATGTTAAAAATGCTGAAGGTCCTAATCAAAAAAGAGATATAACTACTGATTTTGGTGATGTGTCAAGTGATGTAGATTTGGTTAAATTGGCTACCGGTCCCGTTTTTGATGTTGTGGGTATTGAATTTGATTTTGTCCCTTTGGATAGTTTTGTGAATTTTAGATATGTTTTTGCATCAGATGAGTATTGTGAATACGTTGGTGAAAAGTTTAATGATGTTTTTGGCTTTTTTGTCAGCGGACCTGGAATTAATGGCTCTTTTAATAATAAGGGTGAAAATGTGGCTCTTGTGCCAGGTTCAAATGCTTTTGTTTCTATTAATACCATTAATAGTTCGCAAAACGCATTGTTTTATTCAGACAACATGCATCCTGAAGATGCTGCCCGTTGCAATAAAACCTGGGCGAATAGTCCTAATCAAGAAAGAATCCAATATGATGGCTTTACTCGTCCTTTGACAGCCGTACTCAAGCTTATTCCTTGTCAAACCTATAGAATCCGGCTTCTGGTTGCTGATGTATCCGATGGAAAATTTGATTCTGCTGTTTTTCTGGAAGCAGAAAGTTTTAATATCGGTGGAGGGGCTAAATTAAATGGTTCTTCTCCTGATGAAGCTCAAATTATTGAGGAAGGATGTAATAATGGCTTTTTTAGGTTGAATAGATTGAATGCAGATAATTTACAACAACCTCTTATCGTAAAGATAAAGGTGGCCAATGATAGTAAAGCAAAGGAAGGGCTCGATTTCGAACGGTTACCAAAAGAGATTACCATTCCAGAAAATAAATCTTTCGTTGATTTACCCATAAATACCATCCTGGATAATGAGGATGAGGCTTTAGAGGAACTTATCTTGCAACTCGATTTTCCCTGCGCTTGTATTGCTGATACAGCCAGATTGTTTATTAAGGATGTTTCTAAATTAAGGAATGGTCTAAAAAATGTTACTTTTTGTTTAGGTGATACCTTGACGATTAATGTAAATCCTATTGGCGGAGTTCCCCCATATTCCTATTTATGGGGAAATGGTCTGAGAACATCACAAATAAAATTCATTCCTCCAAAAGATACTTTTTTAGTTCTTAATCTGTCAGATAATTGTAAAAGAGAACTTTCAGATACCATTAGAATTACCCGTAAAACACCTCCTCAAGCTAAAATAAGTGGAATAATGGACATTTGTCCCGGTAGCTTAGCAGAAATTCCCGTGGTGTTCAATGGTAAATCTCCTTTTTCATTTACCTGGAAAGCCGACAGTTTACCCGCCGTTCTGGTCACTAATCAGATGAATAATGATTATTTGATCAAAACCGGGGCCAAAGGTAAAATTCAAATTTTGTCTTTCTCAGATGTTGAATGTGAAGGGGAGTTCCAAGGCATTGCTGAAGTCAGACATTTTAATCTGCAAACAATCACCTCTGCGAGCTCTGTAAGTTGTGCAAATGGTAAAGATGGAAAAATTTTGGTAGAAGTTAGCGGTGGAACAACACCCTATCAATTTAATTGGTCAGGTGGCTTACCTAATCTACCAAATCCTTCTGGATTGGGAAAAGGGAAATATAGTGTTACTATTGTCGATGTAAATAATTGTAAAACTTCAGCAGAGGCCGAAATTATAGAACCAGGGCCACTAACACCATTGGTTTTTGATTGCTCTCAGTTTACCTCAAATAGTTTGCAAATTGGAAATAGTGGAGGCATTCCTCCTTATTCATATTCTGTGAATATGGGTTCTTCTTTTAAAGATGTATCTATTTTTAATGATTTAATACCAGGTAAATCATATTCTCTTATCATTCGTGATAACAAAGATTGTACGCTCGAGCAAGATTTTATTATGCCTGCCCTCTATGCCAAAATGATTCAATTGCCTCCAGCTATTAAGCTTTCTTTTGGGGATAAATCTGTTTTACAACCACAAATTAATATTCCTGCTTCTCTTATAAAATCTGTTTCATGGAGCCCTGAATTTAATCTAAGCTGCTACCAATGCCTGAATCCTGAAATTTTAGCTGAAAAAGGGGGGCTTTTAAGGGTTCAGATTACCAATGTCTTTGGTTGCACGGAATCTGTTACTTCTCAAATTACGGTAGATAATACTTTTTCCGTTTTTGTACCCAATGCTTTTTCTCCAAATGGTGACGGAATAAATGATTTTATTACGGTCTTTGCAGATGCTGAACAAATAAAAGAGGTCAAGTCGTTTGAAATTTATAATAGATATGGAGAAATGGTTTTTAAGAGGGATAACTTTCAGCCAAATGATGAGTACTTAGGTTGGAATGGTACCAAATCAGAGGTTAAACTGAGTAATGATACCTATCTTTATTCAATAGTCTTAGTCTTGAAAAATGGGGGCGAATTGGTGAAACAAGGAACTTTTATGCTGATTAGATAAAAGTTTGGTGCTTTTTAATGGTATTATTTCTTTTCTTTTTCTATTTTCACCCTTCATTATTAAAATGAATTAGTAAATATGCTGAATCGAAGAAAATTTATAGCAAGCAGTGCTTTGACTGCCGTAGGAACATATTTGTTTTCTAAAAATACCGGGGGTAAGCAAATTTCTGTTGATGACGATAAAGTTAATGATATTGCCTCTGTTATCGCAACTTGGCCCAATGAAAAAGCTACAACGGCCGCCTGGTTGAAATTGTCCGAAACTAATTATTCATTAGATGCAGTAGAAGCAGGGGCGAGAGTGCCAGAAGCTGACGTGCTTGATACGAGTGTTGGTTACGGCGGATATCCGGACCGTGATGGTCGGGTAACGCTCGATGCATGTATAATGGATGAGAAAGGTAACGCAGGAAGTGTCGTATTCCTCGAAGGTATCATGCACCCAATTAGCGTAGCCAGAAAGGTTATGGAAAAAACACCTCATGTCATGTTGGCAGGGGGAGGCGCCCTTAAATTTGCTTTGGCAGAGGGATTCAAAACAGAAAATCTTATGTCTGACCATGCCAAAGTTACTTGGGAAAAATGGTTGACAAATAATAATTATCATCCAGGTAATCATGATACCATCGGCATATTAGCCGTCGATGCTAAAGGAAGATTATGCGGTGCTTGTTCTACCAGTGGCTGGGCTTTTAAAATGAATGGGAGAATCGGTGATTCTCCAGTGTTAGGTGCAGGCCTTTACGTGGACGGAACCGTTGGTGCAGCCGCTTGTACTGGTCTTGGAGAATTAGTCCTTAAAAATTTATGTACCTTCCTCTGTGTCGAGTTTATGAGACAAGGAAAATCTCCTCAGGAGGCAGCTAAATTATCAGTGAAGAGATTATTTGAAAAAATCCCGGGTCTTGCAAACGATACCAGTAAACAAGTAGGTATAGTTGCCATGAATGTTAAAGGTGAATACGGTGCCTGGGCTGTTCATGATAACTTTAAATACACTATCAATAAGGAAGGAAAAAATACGGTTTTCGATTCTAAATTTGGTAAATAATGGCTTTTAAACCAGAGCAATCTTTAAAGGCGGTTCTAACTTCTTTATTTAGCCAATATAGTAATGAAAATGGAGTAAGTGCCACCAGAGTACAAGCTGTTTACAGGCAAACAATGGGTGCTTATATTTCAAATCACACCACAAAGATATTTGTGAAAAACAATATACTTTTTCTTTATATCGATGTACCTTCACTTAGGCATGAACTCTCTTTGGGTAAAATAAAATTAATAAATATCCTGAATGAGGCGCTCGGAGAACAGCAAATTAAGGAAATTAAATTTCATTAATTCACTAAAATGTGAATGAATATCAGTTTGAACAAAAGAGTTTAATCATTGAAGCAGCAAAAACGCTGGGCTTCTCTCGTATCGGTTTTGCCAGAGCAAGTTCATTAGACCAGTCTGCTGAAAAGCTAACGCAATGGCTTGAAATGGGCCATCATGGTGAAATGAAGTACATGGAAAATCATTTCGATTTGCGAATAGACCCTCGTCAATTAGTCCCAGGGGCTAAAACGGTGATAGTTCTCTCCTTTAATTATGCCACTAAAAATATACAAAAAGATAAAAATGCACCAAAAATAGCTAAATACGCCTTTGGTAAAGATTATCATAAAGTATTAAGAAAAAAATTGAAAAGTCTTTTTTCGTCTATTCAAGAAATTTGTCCAAATAGTCAGGGTAGATTTTTTACCGATTCTGCCCCTATTTTGGAGAGAGATTGGGCTGAGTTAGCAGGGTTAGGTTGGAAAGGAAAAAATACTCTGCTGATTCATCCTCAAGCAGGTTCATTTTTCTTCCTTGCGGAAATAATTATTGATGCTGAACTTCCTTACGATAGTCCAATGAGAGATTATTGCGGGTCCTGTCGCCGTTGTATTGACGCCTGTCCAACAGATGCCATCGATAAAAAAGGTTATTTGTTAGATGCTAAAAAATGTATCTCTTATCTTACCATCGAACTAAAATCTCAAATACCTGAAGAATTTAAAGATAAAATGGATAATTGGGTTTTTGGTTGTGATATTTGTCAGGATGTTTGCCCCTGGAATAAATTTTCAACCCCCCATAGCGAAGTAAATTTTTTACCTAAAGAGGAACTCCTCGATTTATCTTCTGAAGACTGGCATGCTCTGACGGAAGAAAAATTTACAGATCTTTTTGAAAGTTCTGCAGTTAAAAGAACTGGGTTTAAAGGTCTTTCCAGAAATTTGTCATTTATTAAAACAGAATTCAAATAATAATTATGCAGATTAATCCATTGTCAAGGTATTTTATCATAGCATTGATTACGCTCATCTTTGGTGCCATAATTTATCGGTTTTCTGAAATTATCAGCTACGTTATCATTGCTTGGGTCATTTCTTTAATGGGTTCACCCATAATGAGATTTTTGAAAAAAATTAGCATAGGTAAGTTTGTAATACCCAATTCAGTAGCGGCTGGGTTGACTTTAGGTGCTTTCCTTTTTTTAGTTGCAGCCATTCTAGCTTTGTTTATTCCCGTCTTTTTCACTCAGGCTATGAATTTATCTGAAGTGGACTATAAATTAATCGCAGTTGCTCTCGATGAACCTTTTCAAAATATACTTTACTGGCTAAAGTCTCATGGCATTCCCATTGAATTAATTAATTTGGAAGATTTGGTAAGTTCACTCACTAAAGGTTGGTTTGAACCCACTTTGGTAACAGATATTCTTACCGAATTCTTTTCTACAGCAAGTAACTTTGTGGTGGCCATAGCGTCTATCCTGTTTATTGCCTTTTTCTTTATTCAAGAACAAGGTATGTTTCTAAGCTTTTTGCTTACCTTAATTCCTGACAATTATGTAGAGCAGACACAAAATGCCATACAAGAATCTATTAGAATCTTATCAAGGTATTTTAATGGACTGCTTTTACAAATGCTCCTTATTACTATCTATATGTTGGTAATGTTATCAATTTTTGGAATTAAAAATGCATTAATCATAGCCTTCTTTGCTGCCCTAATGAATCTCATTCCTTATTTAGGCCCTATCTTTGGTGCAGCATTTGCTGTACTTATAACTCTTTCTTCTAATTTAGATCTTTCATTTTATACTGAAGTTTGGCCCCAATTGGTGACGGTGGTACTTATTTTTGGCTCAATGCAAATGTTGGATAATTATATTTTGCAGCCTTTTATTTTTTCTAAATCTGTGTTGGCTCATCCACTGGAAATATTTGTTGTGATCCTTATCGGTGCCAATTTAGCAGGTATTACTGGAATGGTTCTTGCTATTCCGATTTATACGATTATTAGATCCTTTGCAAAAATATTTTTCGAAAAATTCAAAATAGTTCGTCTGATGACTAAAAATATGAATGAATCAGGATTTTAACTTGCTCCAAATTTGTTGAGCTAATTTTGTTGTCAATTCATTTACGTAAAAACTTCCTGCGACAGGATCTATTACTTCGCCAATGCCTGATTCTAAAGTAAAAATATGGAAGATGTGGGCGAGGTTCTCTATTCTCATTTCCTCATTTATTTCATCAAACTCAAGATAG
>JBILDL010000138.1:0-6237 GCA_044352635.1 Saprospiraceae bacterium
TCTCTCGATAAAAGGCCATTTTGTTTCGCTAATCCTATTTGATTTGCCCTTTCATTTGCCGAGGTCATTGGAGCATATCGCCCATCGGTGTAAGTGGCTCTTATCCGCAGATAACTGTCTAATATTTGTGCTTCCTCCTGTGTTCCCCAGTGGTCAGGTGAGGCGTAGTTTGCGTTTTCTGCCAGTGCAAGACCTATACAAGGATTTACCCAGCCTGGCCTGTTTACGTGCATATCTAAAAGTAGTGCAACACCGTAAGAGGAAGTAATTATTTGATAAAGAGGGTAGGGCAGTCCTTTCGGTTCTGGCTTAAAGTAAAAATTTTTAAACCGATCATGTGCATGCTCTATTTGAATAGCTTGAAATTCTGGTTGCATTAGGACTTTCCAAAAATGAAAAGCCCAAAAGGGGCGACGGAATGCTTCCTTTTGCTCTAAAGTGGCTATGCGTTCTCCCTGTAAGGTTATAAAGCCAGTGGTTCCGTCCGTTTCTTCTGCAATATCTATGCCCAAAGGCGTAAACCAGGTAGCATATTTTTCAGGATATTTTATCTTTACCTTTTTTAATAATGCAGGTAATTCTCCCGCATTGGTGGAGGTACCAAGGGTCCATTGAAAAATGCCCACACTTAGGAAGGCTTGATCGTAGGTATTTATGGCATCCAGTTTTCCTTCATTCCGGGCTACCTGATTGATAACCTGTAAGCAGATTTTTGATATTCCAGGGTTCACCTCACCCGGATAGCGTTGTAAAAATATCCCCACTTCTTCATTACCCATCCAATATACACCAGGATCCTTTTTAGTCAATACCAATTGTATCTGTCCATCGTTTATACTTATTTTATTATCAGGCGTTTCAATAATCGATAATGTTGGTGCTATTTCATTATCCGAAGGCTTATTTACAGTGTTTTCTGTATTTTCTGGGGCATTGAAATAATCGCCCAGGTAAATGGAAATGGCTTCAGTGAGGTGTTGTTTTATGGTATTTCCCAATGAATCATTTGGATATATCAGCCCGTGGTAAATGCAGAATCGCTCCATACTTTGGCTCAGGGAATCTTCCTCATAATCTAAAAAAGATAGTATTTTTTTTAAAGGGTCATACAAAAAATGCGTTTCCTTTTGCCAGCCAGAGGTATCGTCTGTATAGGATGTTATAATTTTTAAAAAGGGAATAATTTCCTGGCATTGAAGCATTCGCCACAAGCTGTAAGCTTTTAATCTGGCGCCGTCACCGGAAATTTTATTTTTTTGATTAAATTTTTTGATTGCTTTTAACAGCGTATGGTCAAAAATTTGATTTGTTTGTTCCAATGCCTGTTTCTCAGGAAAGGTAAAAAAGCCTAAGGAGGCAAGGAGTTGTTGTAATGGACGGACATATTTATTTTCAGCGTAGAGAAAGAGATTAATCTCTACGGAATTTGTCCTAAGTAAATCTTGTAATAAGGATGTGTAGAACATAATCTAAAAAAGGGCATTTTCTATTGAAAATGCCCTTTTGAACCTAATTTTATGTAATTAAGACAAAGATTTTACCACGGCGGCAAAAGTATCAGGATGGTTTAAGGCCAAATCGGCTAATACTTTTCTATTAAGTGAAATATCATTATTGCTAATTAAATGCATAAAACGGCTGTAAGACATTCCGAAAGTTCTTACTGCGGCGTTGATACGTGCAATCCAAAGGCGGCGATACGCTCTTTTCTTTGCACGACGGTCGCGATAAGCATATCCCATACCTTTCTCTAAGGTATTCTTAGCGGCTGTATATACATTTCTTCTGGCACCAAAGAAACCTTTGGCTGCATCTAAAATTTTCTTGCGACGCTTTCTCGAAGCGACCGCGTTTACGGAACGAGGCATAATGTTTGTTTTAGTTCAATACAGAGCTCATAAGAGACTTTTTTCTGTATTCTCGTTAAAAAATAGGTTTATCTGATGCAAAGCATGCGCATTACGCGTTTCTGTTCAGAACCGTCAACGGTAGTGGAATCACGTAAATTCAATTTGGCACGTTTGCTCTTGTTGCGCATTCTGTGCGAAGTGTTCGCTTGAAAACGCTTGATTTTTCCTGACCCTGTTACTGAGAATCTCTTCTTAGCACTAGAGTGGGTTTTCATTTTTGGCATGATTGTTTTTTTTTCAGTTGGCAAATATAGACAAATTCATTTAATTCGCGATAAAACGATCATTTATTTTTTGCGCTTCGGAGATACCATGACAATCATTCTGCGTCCTTCCAGTTTTGGTAAAGCTTCCGGCGCACCATACTCTTCCAGTTCTTTTAAGAAACGCAATAAAAGAAGCTCCCCACGGTCCTTAAATACAATGGTCCTTCCTCTGAAGTTTACGTAAGCTTTTACTTTTGCATTCTCCTCCAAGAAGGTCTTTGCATGGCGTACTTTAAACTCAAAGTCATGATCATCAGTATTGGGTCCGAAACGGATTTCCTTGATGACGGTTTTGGCAGCTTTTGACTTTATCTCCTTTTCCTTCCTCTTTTTTTCATAAAGGAATTTATTGAAGTCAACCACCCGAACAACGGGAGGTGCCGCATTAGGTGATATTTCCACCATGTCAAGTTGTAACTGGGTAGCCCACTCCCTGACTTGCCGGGTATTGTAAACTTCCCCACCTTTTACCTCCATCCCCGCAACTTCGGAGAGGACTTCCAGATTTTCACCTACTAAGCGAACCTCTGGTACGCGTATTTGATCGTTTATTCTTAGCCCAGGTTTATCGTCTGTGCTTGAATTCGAAGGAACTATTCTCTTGGCCAAATGATTTTTTTTAGTTAAAAAAGTGATGGATTAAATTGATTATCTATTCTGAAACGTCAGACTTTATTTCGCTGGCGAAAGTTATAGCTGTTCCACTTAGGTCTTCATTCATTACAGCAATTAACTCACTGCCTTCTGATGGATTCTCATTTAAAATGAACTCAGCCAATGGATCTTCCAAATATTTCTGTATGGCACGATGCAATGGTCTGGCACCAAATTGTGGGTCAAATCCTTTTTCGGCTACAAACTTTTTTGCCTCCGCAGATAAACTCAAGGTGAATGTCAACTGAGTTAATCGCTTATAAAGGTCGGTCAATGCAATATCTATGATACTGTATATTTCCTCCATGCCTAAGGCGTTAAAGATAACAACATCGTCGATACGATTCAAAAATTCCGGAGAAAAAGTCTTTTTTAATGCATTTTGAATGACTGCTTTGGTATTTTCCTCCGTAGCCTCCTGTCTTGCCTTAGTATTAAAACCTAATCCCTGACCAAAATCTTTTAATTGTCTCACACCTATATTAGAGGTCATGATGATTAAGGTGTTCTTGAAATCTACCTTTCTACCTAAACCATCTGTCAAAACGCCGTCATCAAGGACCTGAAGCAATATATTATATACATCGGGATGTGCTTTTTCTATTTCGTCAAGCAATATAACAGAGTAGGGCTTTCTTCTTACTTTTTCTGTTAATTGTCCGCCTTCTTCGTATCCTACATAACCCGGAGGTGCTCCAATGAGTCGGCTGACAGAAAATTTTTCCATATATTCGGTCATGTCAATACGTATTAACGCATCGTCAGAGTCGAACATGTATTTTGCCAGGGCTTTCGCCAATTCCGTTTTTCCAACCCCCGTCGGGCCAAGGAAAATGAAAGTACCAATAGGTTTTTTAGGATCTTTCAGACCAACCCTGTTTCTTAGAATGGCTTTAGATACCTTTTTAATGGCATCTTCCTGACCTATGATGACCTTTTGCATGTCTTTTTCCATGCTTACCAGTCTTTTTCCTTCACTTTGCGCCACACGATTTACAGGAATACCTGTCATCATAGATACTACTTCAGCGATTTCTTCATCGGTCACAGGGTAACGACGGGTTTTTGACTCCTCGTCCCACTGTACCTTAGCAAATTCTAATTGACGAACCAATTTCGATTCTCTATCTCTCAGATCTGCCGCCCTTTCGTATTGCTGATTCTTAACAGCCTGGTTTTTGGATTCTTTCAATTCCTCAATCTGCGTTTCCAGTTCAACGATATGTTGAGGAACGTGAATATTTTTTAAGTGAACCCTTGCGCCTACTTCATCCAGTACATCAATGGCTTTATCGGGAAGGAAGCGATCGGTAATGTAACGGTCACTCAGACGCACACAAGCGGTGATAGCTTCATCGCTATAGTTCACATTATGGAAATCTTCGTATTTGTTCTTTATATTGTGTAGAATGTGAATGGCCTCTTCAGCAGAAGGTGGTTCAACAAGTACCTTCTGGAAACGACGATCCAACGCACCATCTTTTTCTATATGCTGGCGATATTCATCTAAGGTAGATGCACCAATGCACTGCAATTCACCTCTGGCTAATGCAGGTTTAAATATATTAGAGGCATCGAGAGAACCTGTAGCGCCACCGGCACCAACAATCGTATGAATTTCGTCGATAAATAAAATGACATCTCTTGTTTTCTCGAGTTCATTCATGATCGCTTTCATTCTCTCCTCAAATTGACCCCTGTATTTTGTACCTGCAACTAACGCAGCAAGGTCGAGCATAACGATACGCTTATTAAATAAGGTACGCGATACCTTTCTTTGCATAATGCGCAGCGCGAGACCTTCGACGATGGCCGTTTTTCCCACACCAGGTTCACCTATAAGAATAGGATTATTCTTTTTCCGTCGGCTAAGGATTTGTGAGACACGTTCAATTTCACTTTCCCGACCGATAATCGGATCTAGTTTACCTTCTTCCGCCAGTTTAGTTACATCACGACCAAAATTGTCGAGCACGGGCG
Source organism: Saprospiraceae bacterium (assembly GCA_044352635.1). Classification (GTDB taxonomy): domain Bacteria; phylum Bacteroidota; class Bacteroidia; order Chitinophagales; family Saprospiraceae; genus BJGN01. The sequence goes on from JBILDL010000138.1 coordinate 4,811, forward strand.
TTCTGGATTTAGTATTTGTTTTACGTTGCTGAAAACCTTTACCTGGCTCGTCGTCATCATACGAATCTTCAGAGTCGGAAGACGACGCCTGGGCGAAAGGTTCAATGGAAGTGAAGTCCTGATCTTGTTTCACGAATTCTAATTCTGCTTTAAACACCTCATAATCGATTTCAAAATCGCGCAAAATGCGGGAGGCGGGATTATCATTATGTTTCAAAATAGATAAAACCAGATGTTCCGGGCATATTTCCTCGTTCTTAAGCATTTTAGCTTCGAGGAAAGTAACTTTCAATACTTTCTCGGCTTGCTTGTTCAGAGGAAGCGTCCCAATATTCAAACTGGAATTTCCTACAGGTAAGCGTTCAACCGCTTCCTGCAATGCTTTACGCAAATCACCTGAATTAACTTCCAGCGATTCTAACACCTTCATGGCAATACTGTCTTTGTCAGCAACCACACCTAAAAGCAAGTGCTCGGTACCTATATAATCGTGTCCGAGCCTGATGGCTTCTTCGCGGCTGTTAGCTATGACTTGTTTAACCTTTGGTGAAAACTTTCTATTGTTCATAGTTTACCGTTTCTGAGCCTAATATTACTACAATAAAAAAATAATACAAAGTTTAGAGCGTATTTGTTGCGATAAATATAAGAATGTTTCGTGCATTTCCTTAATTTTGTGTCCCGGATTATTTTTCCGGATTATCATTATTCATCAGAAACCAGTGTAAGAGTATGAAATACGCAGTAGATAATAAAGAGCAATACACCGTTTTTAGGATTGAAGAGGAGAACCTGAACTCGTCTAACGCGCCTACGCTAAAATCAGAATTAGTTCTGATCTTTCAGAAAGGGGTTAAAAATCTTATCCTCGATCTTTCTCCCGTTAAATTTGTCGATTCTTCTGGCCTTTCTGCCATACTTACTGCCGACAGGTTGTGGAAAGAACTTGGTTCTTTTATATTGACAGGTATTGACCAGCCAGCGGTAAAGAAGTTGATAGAAATATCTAGGCTCGATACCGTTTTAACCATCCTTCCAACCGTAGATGAATCTATAGAATATGCTATGATGGAGGAGTTAGCCAGAGAATTAAATGCTGATCCGTCAGAAGATGAAGAATAATAAGCTGATTGTCAAAGTGTAAGGGAAAAACACACGTTTTTTTTAAAAAAATAATAACTATTTCTTTTTTTTATAAAATGTTCCCCTATCTTTGCGTCGCTTTAAGAAATTAGGGCAATGATCCTGTAGCTCAGCCGGTAGAGCATATCACTTTTAATGATAGGGTCCTGGGTTCGAATCCCAGCGGGATCACTTTTTAAAATTAAAGTTTTTTATAAAAATTTAATTTTTTTTGCCTAATTTAGGTTTTTATTACGCTCGATTATTTATTTAATTTTTTTTTAATTACTTTTAGTCGAGTAACC
>JBILDL010000139.1:0-6220 GCA_044352635.1 Saprospiraceae bacterium
AATCTTCCTGGAAAAATTAAACTTTCATGGTTAGACCCCAATGTTGCGGGGGTATCTATGCCAAACAATACAGTGATATTTAATTTATGCTTTACTATTTTAAGTGAAAATGGCTCATCCAGAGTCACCCACGACCCAACGGCAACTACAGAAATTTTAGATAAAAACGAAACGGCTATCCCTTATCAATTTATTCCGGGAACTGTTCGTGCCGGTAACTTAGTACCACCCGTTATAGCACCTGGCGCTACCATTAAAGCAGTTTCTTGCTTTGGTTCCAACACAGGAGGTATAAGTATTTCAGTTTCAGGAGGTACAGGAGCCTTTACTTATCTTTGGAGCAATCAGGCAACATCAAAAGATTTACAAAATGTGGCAAAGGGTACTTACACAGTAACTGTAACCAATGTTGGAAATCCTCTGAACGCTGTCGCTACTTTCGTGGTAACAGGTGCTGATACTGCGCTGATTTCTCAAGTATCTAAAACGGATGCAGGTTGTGCAAATCAAGAATTAGGTACCTTGAAGGCAGTGGTCACTGGTGGACAAAAACCTTATGCTTATGCGTGGAGTGGCGGGCTATCTGCTCTGCCGGAATTAAAAAGCGTTCCTCTGGGAACCTATCAATTAACCCTTACAGATGCATTGGGTTGCGCTATTGTATCAACGCCACAGGTTATTAGACAGTCGAATATTAGTCTTTCAATTCAAAAGGTGGATGCCATTTGTTTAGGTAGAAATACTGGGTCTATCGCGCTGACAGTTACAGGAGGTGAAACAGCTTATTCCTACCTTTGGGATAAAGGTCTTCCATCTCAGGCAAATCAAACAAATCTTGCGCCTGATAATTATAATGTAACCTTAACAGATGCAACAGGGTGTCAACTATCTCGTTCAATTACTGTCGGTCAAACGGATGGAATAACTATTTCCGCTGTTCAACCTACCTATATAAATAATGGAAATGACGGGGCTATAGATTTGACAGTGCAGGGAACAAAAGGTCTGGTTACCTATAATTGGACAGGTCCCGGGACATATACATCAACTACTAAGAATATATCAAATCTAGATACAGGCAATTATTGCCTGATTGTGCGTGACTCCACAGCTTGTAGAGCAGAAATTTGCATCAGAATGGTTCGTAAACTTCAATTTGCTCCCGCCGTAGTAGTAAATCCCTGCGAGGGATCAAGTACTGGTTCTGTAACACTTTCATTGTCTGGTGGTGTCGCTCCATTTTCTTACAGATGGAGTAACGGACAAACCGTTCAAAACTTAAGTAGATTAGGTCCTGGTAATTATTCAGTGACGGCTACTGATGCACAAAATGCAACGTTATCATTGTCAGTAACCCTAACAGAACAAAGTAAACCAAGAGTAACCCCCACAATAACTCATGTCACGGGGGCCCCTTCAAATAATAATGGCCAAATATCGCTTTCAGTGGTAGGTGGTACCGCGCCTTATACCTTTTTATGGGATAATGGGGCAACTTCTTCTACCATTGAAACCTTGGTAACTGGCAAGTATTGCGTGAAGGTAAGTGATAATTCTTCCTGTCCTGTAGATACTTGTTTTAATATTGAATACAAATTGGTGCCTCTTGCTATCGACGTTACTACCACGGGTGTTCTTTGTCCAAGAGATACTACAGGTAAAGCAAAAGTGATGATAAGTGGTGGAACGAGCCCTTATAAACTGACTCTCTCCTTAAATGGCCGGGTTTTCAATACAGCAAATGGTATTCTTAATCTGGAAAATCTTAGAGGCGGTGTTATTAATTATGTTGTGGAGGACGCGATAAATACCAAAAAAGAAGGTTCGTTCACTATTTCAACACCTACTCCTTTTACTGTTGAAGCTACCGTAAAACACGATAGTGAGGAAAGTGGATGTACCGGTAGAATTGTACTATCCATTTCGGGAGGTACCGCCGCTTACACAGTTAATTGGAACACAAATAATACGGGTCTGCAATTAATCAGTCTTTGTGAAGGTAGCTATATTCCTTCCATAAGGGATGCCAACGGTTGTACTTTTGTGGGTGCGCCTATCTTTGTAAATACTTTTTCTGCGAAACCTGCTATTACAAAAAGTGATTGTCCTGAAGATCTCAATGGTTCAGTTATTCTGGATGTTCAAGGGGGTAAAACACCTTACAAATTTAGATGGGTGAATAGTAAAGGGGACACAATTAGTAGCTCAAAAGACTTAATTGATGTTATGTCAGGAGTATATACCGTAATCATCGGAGAGGCTTCCGGTAACGAGGTGGTCAGGATTTATAATGTAGAGGCTAAGAATATATTGACAGCCAATGTAAAGGCAAATTCTAATTATAATGGATTCGTTGTTAGCTGCCTTTCCAATAAAGATGGCATTCTTGAAGTGACGGCTAGAAATAATAGCGGAAGTACTTCTTTTGTTTATGAATGGTTGCTCAATGGTAATTTGGCAAGTAGCGCTTCCGTATTTCAAAATGCGGCCGCGGGTGTGTATCAGGTTAAAATTTCAGATCCACTTGGTTGCACCATTACCAGAGAAATCAACGCTACTGCTCCTACAAAAGTCGATTTGAATGCCTCTGTGATTGATATTGGATGTCCTGCTGCAAGAAATGGTTCTATTGTGGTTTCTGCTTCTGGTGGGGTTCCGGGTTCTACGTATGTGTATGTCTGGAATAATGGGGTACGAGGTCCGTCCCTGAATTTAATTCCCCAGGGTACCTATTCCATAGAAGTTGAGGATAGAAATAATTGTAAATATACCCAAACCTATACGCTAAAGGATCCAACGCCTATTGTGGTTACCCTTAAAGCGACGCCAACCCTCGACGATAGAAATTGTGATGGAAAGATTACCGCTTCCGCAACTGGTGGGTTTCCACCATACTATTACTCTTGGCCACAGGTTGCTGGAAAAAGAGATTCGTTTTTATTGAATCTATGTCCGGGAACTTATGGTCTTCAGCTAACTGATTCCAGAGGTTGCGCACCTAATCCGGCCATTTCTATAGTTGAAGTAAATGATGAAAGATTCGATTGTTTAGAATACCGTAAATTGATTACCCCCGATGGAGATGGCTTAAACGAGGAGTTTATTATCAATTGTGTAACCTTTGACCCAGCATACCAGCAAAATCACCTTCGAATATTTAATCGTTGGGGACAACTCGTTCTTGATAAGAAAGATTATAGAAATGATTGGAAAGGTACGACCATAAATGGGGAGCTTTTACCTCAAGGAGTGTATTATTTTACCCTGGACTTTAATGGCGATAAACCATTGGAAGGTTCTATTACCCTATTAAGGGAAAACTAATTTATCGCCAAAGTGCTAAAATATTAATCTGAGATTCATGAAAAATTTATTTCTCCCCCTTTTGTTCCTTCTTTTTTGTTCAGGGTCTTTGCTCGCTCAAGATGAAGCTAATTTTTCTCACTATACCGTAAATCCAGTGTTGGTGAACCCCGCAGCTTCAGGCTTACGTGGCTTTCATCAGCTTCAAGTAAATGGCCGTTATCAATGGTCCGGTATTTCAGATAGTCCCAAATCGTTAAATGCGCTCTACAACGGGCCTCTGGGAGATAAATTTGGCCTGGGCGTTGGTGTTCTTTCAGAAAATGCAGGCCTTCTCTCCAGAACAAAGGCTATGGTGAATTACTCTTTCTTTTTTGATATTAAAGAAGATTTTTTCCTTTCTGCTGGTTTTTCAACAGAATTTCAACAGTTGCGCTTAAGAAGTTCCGCCATCTTTGCCGATATTACTAATGGCAATAAGTACTATGATCTAAATGATCCTATAGCGGAAAATGCCGTTGCAGGTATCGGGCGTTTCGATGTGGCACTGTCCGTTATGGCTGGGTTTGGTAACCCCGTAACACAGGGAAGTCACGAAAGACCTACCTATTTAGGCGTTACTTTTTCTAATATTGTGGGGAATCGTCTCGATAATATCGCCATAGTAGATGTAAATAAATCTTCTCCTTTCGATTACTATATGTTACTGGCTGGGCACAAGATTAAATCATCTTCCAGTAATGTTTCTATAGAACCTTCTGTTTTTTTAAGGAGAATTAAAAACGCACCTTTTCAAGCTGACCTGAATCTCAATGTTGGTTTGTTAAATGATCAGTTTATTACAGGTATTTCATATCGTTCTTTAGGGGCAGTAGGTCTTCTTTTGGGGGCTAAAGCGGCTAATATTCAATTCTTCTATTCCTTTGATTTATCCCTCCAGGAAATTAGTAGCTATGCCAGTGGAACTGGTACGCACGAAGTTACTTTCGCCATCGCTTTTGATCCTCAAAAATACGGAAATAAAAAATAATTAATACAATAACCATTTTTTATTTACTTAAAAGGCCTCTATCCTAATCTGGATAGAGGCCTTTTAAGTATAAGTAAATTTTTTAAATTAAATATTATCTATATATGTAATTTGGCATGATTTTCTATTGTAACATATTATTGAAAACAGAAATACTTAATTAAGGTGTTTCGCTGGTTTTTTATGTGGACGGTTTTATCTCGTATCTCAAATCCGGCAATTATGGAAATCATGAATGGAAAAGCAAAAAAAAATGTACCCTCTTTCCCCACTAATTTACTTAGATTGGGGAATCTATCTTTAACCAATGTATTAAGGTTCGGACCTTTACTGGCTCTCTCTCTCCTTATCTTCCTATCGGAAAATATAGGTGCCCAAACCTTGACCTGCAACCCTGCACCATTAAATGCACCCAAGGAAATTGCAGTGAATCAAAATTGTGAGGGAGTTATTCATCCCGCTATTATTGTCGATACCGCTTCAACGACTTATGCAACTTCTAATATGTCTATTGCGCTATTTACACAAAGCGGGACGCTCATTAAGAGGGATACTGGAAGTCTTACGTTAAATTTAAATCAATATATCGGAACTATCGTTCGGATCGAAATTTTGGTTTTTGGTACCGGCGGCTTTTCCTGTAATGGTTTTGCCCGGATTGTGGATAGAATGCCGCCAGTTGTTACCTGCCGCGATACTATTGTTAGCTGTAGTGTTGATACCTCCGGGATTAATCTGGGAAGACCTACCGTCGTAAGTAATAATTGCAATGGTACACTTACCTACAATTATAAAGATAGTGTCTCGATATCCAATTGTTCTCTTGATACCCTCCAAAAAATATTCAGACGATGGATTGTTGCTGATATTTATGGTAATGCCGACACATGCATTCAGAAAATCAGCTTGCTTAAGCCTGGCCTCGATTCATTAACTCCTCTTCGAAGAATCGTTTTTCCACGTGATACCTTGCTAAGTTGCAATACGCCCAATGTGAGCCCAAGTATAACAGGTTTTCCTACTGTAAACGGAAGTGTGATAAATTCAGCTGGATTGTGTAAAATTAATTATTCTTATACCGATGATACCACCCGTACTTGCGCGGGGCTTAGTTTTGCGGTAATTCGTCGTTGGACAGCCATCGACCTATGTACCAGCCAAGATACCTTGCATACTCAGATTATTCAAGTCAAAGACACAACAACGCCTGTTATCGTTTGTCCCTTACCTAAAAGGGTTTCAACACAACCGTCAATCTGTCTGGCTTTCGTACCTTTAAGCGCGCCTCAACTCATAACAGATAACTGTGATGCTGCGCCAAATCTAATGGTAACAACACCATTTTCAGGAACTTATCCCAATTTAATAAGCATGCCTTTAGGTACCCATACCATAACCTATATGGCCATCGATAAATGCGGAAATACAGCCGTCTGTACCTCTACCGTGGAGGTATTCGATACCACACCTCCAGTTGCTATCTGTAGCGGTCCTGGAAATATTACGCTCACTAATGAGGGTACAGCCTATGCCTCTGCCAGAGCCTTTGATAGTGGTTCAAGAGACAATTGCGGGCTTCCTATATATTATAAAGTGCGCAGAAAAGATACCAATAGTTGCAATGGTTCTAATGGTGATGATTCAACCGCTCCCGGTTATCAGGAATGGTTTGACGATTATGTTACCTTTTGTTGCGATGATGTGGGTAATGGTAGAATTACCGTTGAGATGAGAGTGTATATTTCAAATCCAGGGAATGGTCCCGTTGATCCTAGCAGAGAGCTGCCAGGTGGAGATCTTTGGGGAAATTTTTACAATACCTGTGAGGTGAAAATGTTGGTCGAAGATAAACTTCCTCCAGTTATTATTTGTCCAGCCAATACCACC